>NZ_JBFBBZ010000022.1:0-172223 GCF_040682935.1 Amycolatopsis sp. NPDC051061 | reverse complement strand
CGCCGTCAAGGTCACCGTACGGGCGTCTGACGCCCGTAAGGTGACCTTGACGGCGTCCGAGACCGAACTCTGCGTCGGCGTCGTGGTGGTCTAGTCCCGCGAGAACGCCGTCCGCATCCACGACACCGCGAGGCAGATCATCGCGATCCACGCGATGATCAGGCCGAACCCGGGTCCGCCGCCCGCGGCTCCGCTGGCGTGCGACGACTGCTGGGACCAGATGGCCAGCAGCCCGTCCACCGAGGCGAACCAGCCGCCGGCGGCGCACACCCAGGTCAGCCACCACCGGCGCGTCACCAGCGCCAGCGCCGAGGCGAGGATGCCCACGCCGGTCGACGTCACCGCGAACAGCTGCGGGATGCCGCCGCCCTCGCCGGCCAGCACCTGCCAGCCCACGTGGTCGCCGACCCACGGCAGCAGGAGGCAGATCAGCAGCACGAACGCGAACACCGCGATGGTGAATCCGCGCCGGCCCAGCTCCACGGTGCGCGACGCGCGGTCGCCCACCTCGTCGATCTCGGCGGCCAGCTCGGCCAGCTCGCCGTTGCCCTTGGATTCCGTCACAGCGCACACCCGCTCACCGGCTCAGGCTGGGCGGCCGGGGCACCGAAGCCCGGCAAGCCCAGCGTGACACCGCTCGTCTTCGGCCGGAGTCCCGCCTCCGCGTTGTCGCCGGCCCGCGTCCGCCGGTGCGACAGCAGGTCGCCGTCGGCGACCAGGTGGTGCGGGGCGCCGTAGGTCACGACCGTCTCGACGACGTCGCCGGGACGGACCGCGCGGTCGACCTGGGCACCGGCCGGCGTGAAGTGCACCAGGCGGCCGTCGCGGGCGCGGCCGCTCATCCGGTGCGTCTCGGCGTCCTTGCGGCCCTCGCCCGCGGCGACGAGCAGCTCGACCCGGCGCCCGACGATCTTCTTGTTCTCTTCCCAGGAGATCGCGTTCTGCAGCTCGACCAGGCGCTCGTAGCGCTCCTGCACGACGGCCTTGGGCAGCTGGTCCGGCATCGTCGCGGCCGGCGTGCCGGGGCGGATCGAGTACTGGAAGGTGAAGGCGCTGGAGAAGCGGGCCTGCGCCACGACGTCCAGGGTCGCCTGGAAGTCCTCCTCGGTCTCACCGGGGAAGCCGACGATGATGTCGGTGGTGATGGCGGCGTCCGGCATCGCCGCGCGGACCTCGTCGAGGATCTTCAGGAAGCGCGCCGAGCGGTAGGACCGCTTCATCTCGCGCAGCACCCGGTCGGACCCGGACTGCAGCGGCATGTGCAGCTGGTGGCAGACGTTCGGCGTCTCGGCCATCGCCCCGATGACGTCGGAGGTGAAGGCGGCCGGGTGCGGCGAGGTGAAGCGCACGCGCTCGAGGCCGTCGATGGCGCCGGTCGCGCGCAGCAGCTTCCCGAAGGCCAGCCGGTCGCCGAATTCGACGCCGTAGGAGTTCACGTTCTGGCCGAGCAGCGTGACTTCGAGCACGCCCTCGGCGACGAGCGCCTCGACCTCGG
This sequence comes from Amycolatopsis sp. NPDC051061, assembly GCF_040682935.1. Lineage (NCBI taxonomy): Bacteria > Bacillati > Actinomycetota > Actinomycetes > Pseudonocardiales > Pseudonocardiaceae > Amycolatopsis > Amycolatopsis sp. NPDC051061. The sequence continues at coordinate 170,728 of NZ_JBFBBZ010000022.1, read as the reverse complement.
CGAGGATCTCGCCGGGCCGCCGGTCGCGTTCCTTGCCGCGCAGGGCGGGGACGATGCAGAAGGTGCAGGTGTTGTTGCACCCGACCGAAACGGACACCCAGCTCGCGTAGGAGGATTCGCGGCGCGCGGGCAGCGTCGAGGGGAAGGTCTCGAGGGATTCGAGGATCTCGACCTCGGCCTCGGCGTTGTGCCGGGCCCGCTCCAGCAGCGTCGGCAGCGACCCGATGTTGTGGGTCCCGAAGACGACGTCGACCCAGGGAGCCCGCTTGACGATCTCCCCGCGGTCCTTCTGCGCGAGACACCCCCCGACGGCGATCTGCAGGTCGGGGTTGGCGACCTTGTCCGGCCGCAGGTGCCCGAGGGTGCCGTAGAGCTTGTTGTCCGCGTTCTCCCGGACGGCGCAGGTGTTGAACACGATCAGGTCGGGCTTGGCCCCGGCTTCGACGGGGGCGTACCCGGCGTCCTCGAGCTGCCCGGCGAGCCGCTCGGAATCGTGCACGTTCATCTGGCAGCCGAAGGTGCGGATCTGGTACGCCCTGGGTGCCTGTGTCTCGGTCATCGTGGTTCAGGGTAACCCCCCACCTGACCAGGCAAAGCCGCCGCCCACCCGGCCGAGCCCACCGGGCCGGAGCCGACCGGTGCGGCCTGACACCTTCGATCAAGCCTGGCGCAGGGGCAGCCGGGGATCCCGGACTGACGGTCCCCGACAGCGGACCTGTCGTTCCGCCGGGCGGCCTCACCACCCTTCTGTCAGGTTCGCGTGACGTAGGACTGAGCGAGGCGGTCTTGCAGTTTCGCGTGGCGGAACTGGTAGACCGGACCTGCTTCGCGGAGTATCCCCAACCGGTGCGCGTCGTCGAGAAATGCCAGCAACCGCGGCGGAACGCGCCCTTGGAGACGCAGCAAGGAAACGTTCACCAAGTGCTTTCCGCTCGATTGCCCGAGCCCGTACACGAAGCCGACGACAAGCCCGAACACGGACCCCAGCAAGAGCACTTCCACGAGCTTCAGACCGAACCCGGCCGTAGCCGCGAACACAAGCCCGAACGCAAGTCCCAGCACGGGCCCGAACGCGAAGCCGCACCCGAACGAATAGAGGTAAAGCAACAGCAGGTCGCGCTGGAACGTGACAGTCGGGGTCTGCGGACCTTCGTTGGTCAACGGACTCTTTGCCCACTCGACCAGGCCGACCACGAGGCTGAAGACGAGCCCGAACGCGAGTCCGCCGACGGATGCGCTCAGACTTCTGTCCGCGAGCCCGAAGACGACACCGACGATCAGCCCGATCACCAACCCGGCACGGATGCCGGACCAGGTCGTCAGCTTTCGCAGGAGCAGCCGGATCCGTCCGCGAAGGCGCAGATCGGCGTACACCGGTTCCTTCGCCGACGCCCCGCTCACCAGGACGAATACGAGCCCGAACAACGGCGCGAACACAACCGCGAAGTCGAACCCGAACACGAACAGGCTCCCGAACCAGGCCGCGGTCACGACTCCGAACCCGAGCCCGAGCCCGAGCCTGATGAGCGAACTGGTTCGCCGGGGTACGGCCAGGCTCAGTTGCCACCACGCGAGATCATGGCTGCCGATCACATTCAAGTGATGGGCCAAGAAGGCGAGCCAGTTCTTGACGTCGGCGGGATCCCAGGCCCGCCGGGGGCCGAACGGGTGCTCCTTGCCGGTTTCCTGTTGTGGCGGATTGGCGGTGATGAGTGCGTCGACGAGGTGGTCGAGCAGGTGCTCGGTGATGGCATCGGCGGTGTCGAAGCGGTTGGTGTCGCACAGTTCGGCGGGATCGGCGCGGGTCTCGATGTAGACCTTCCGTACCAGCCACAGCGCCAACGGGCTGGACAGTGCTTGGCTGATCGGATTGCTCTTTCCCGCCCGCAGTGCTGCCAGCAGCTCTGACCAACGGTTGAAACTGCTTCGTGGGAGGCTGCGTTCCAGGTAGGCAGCGGCATCGGCGGCCTTGAGCCGGTCCGGTTCGATGATGGCCGCACCGCTGAGGCCGCGGCGGCCTTGATGGGCGAGGGTTTCTTCGTATTCGGTTGTCCGGCAGGTGAGGATGAGGGGGTCGGTGCCCGTGGCGTTGAGCCGGTCGAGGATTGCGGAGCGTATCCGTTCGGGTAGCTCGTCCAGGCCGTCCAGGATGGGCAGGATCCGCCTCTGCTCGACCAGCGCACGGGTCGCGTTCGGGCCGAAGTCGACGGCGCGCAATGCCGGGTAACCCTCGGTGAGCCGCCGCGCCACCCACGCATGGAGGGATTCGACGCCGGGGTCCCAGCCGGACATCGACAGGAGCACGGGGACCGGCTCCACACCTTCAGGATGCGCGAGGAGTTCGCGAAGCAACAAAACAGCCAGCGTTGTCTTGCCCATGCCGGGATCACCAAGGATCACCAGCCGGCGTGCCGGGTGCCTGCGGAACTCCCTGACCATATCGTTGATGCGATCGGTACGACCTTCGAACCGGGGAACGCCTCGGCCGATCAAGTACCTGAGCGGTTTCGGGCGAGCGACGTATTCCGCGGGGCCGGAGGTGTCAAGCTCCGTGAGCCGCCAGCGCACCGCGACCGGGGCGGGATCGTCCAGCTGCCGGACGACGATTTCCGTCCGCCACTGGGCCAGCACCAGATCGGCCAGTTGCCGCTGAGCAGCGGCTACTTGCTCAGGAGAGGACACCACCAGTAGCGGGCGAGGTGATCGGCGGGCCCAATGGACGAGCGCCAGCGCGAGAGGCACCAGTCCGGCGATCAGTCCGCCGATCTTGGCCGCGGAGTCCAGTCCCGTGGGGGAACGCAACGCCAAGACAATCGCCGCCGCTCCGGCCGTGACCACGATCAGCGCAACGGCCCACCGCTTCCACCTTGTCATGCGGTCGATTCTTCCGCATTACGGAGGGAAATGCTGGGCCAGGCGGTCAAGAAGCAAAAAGACGGGCACCTCATCATCCGCTACCGCGGCACCGCAGGATTTGTGACTCGGGTGCATGTCCGGCCGCGCGGTGTTCGCTCAGACCGAAGTCCGCTCCACCGCCGTGAACCCGGACACCTGCGCCGGCACGTGGAGGTCGTCGCCGGCTGTACCGGACAGGAGCAGTGAGCTCGCCAGCGTTTTCGCGAACTCGCGGATCACTCGGCGGGGCGTCACGCCCGTGCGGCTCAAATAGGCGCGATACGTCCCGATCTGGCTCATCGTCGCCCGGTCGGCGTCCCCGATGCCGAACGCGATCATCCGCGGCCGGGCCGGCCAGTCGCGGTCCACGAGTCTCGCGTGGGCCGCGGGCCAGTCCGCGTGATCGGTCGGCTGTCCGTCGGACAGGAAGAACACCGCGGGTCGGTAGACCGAGCAGGACTCGGCGCGCAGCCGTTCGACGTCGCGTTCGATCGTTTCACGGAGAGTGGTGAACACCGCGCCGAAATTGGTCTCCGCTCCGCCTTGCAGGCCCGGCTTGCCGATTCTTTCCGCTCGCTGGGAGAGCGGGGCGACGATGCGGGCTTCCCGGGAAAACCCGATCATCCCCAACCGCGCCCGGCCGGCCAAGGCCGGATCCGTGCGCACGATCCGGTACACGTCGTCGAGGCTGTCGTTCAACAGGTCCAGGTGGTCGGCCATCGAATAGGACTCGTCGCAGACGACGTAGAAGGGCAGGATCCGGTCGGACATCGGGTTCTCCTCGTCAAGGGAAGGCGGGCGATTCACCGCGAACGCGGGACTCGCCCGCCGCTCCGCCGGACCGCCTCAGGGGGCCGCGCGGACGCTTCCGGGCAGTCTCACACCCCGGCGTGGACCGGTCGTGGACCGCGCGTGGATCACTTCGGGCACAAAAGGACGAAAAGTGGACGAAAAATGGACCACAACACGAACGTGGTCTCATCCTCCCGAGCGATCGGTTTCACTGAGAGTGTCGTGACACCGCGTCGGAGGAGACGGCATGGAAGTACGTCTGTTGGGCCCGTTCGAACTACGAACGAGCGGTCAACCGGTCGAGCTCGGTGACTTACAGCAGCGGTACATCCTCGCGGTCCTCGTGCTGCACGCGAACCGCGCGCTGTCGGCCGAACGGCTCACCGACATCGTCTGGAACGGCGTGGAGAAGCCGAAGACCAACCTGGTCCCCGGCTACATCGCCCGCCTGCGCAGGATCCTCGAGCAGGGCGAGCCGGCCGACCGGCCGGTGATCGACCGCGTCGCGACCGGCTACGTGCTGCGGATCGCACCCGAGCGGATCGACCTCGAACGGTTCCTCACCCTGCGCGACCGGGCGCAGGACTGCGCCGACCGCGCCAAGCGGCTCGCGTTGCTGCGCGAGGCCGCCGGACTGTGGCGCGGCCGGTACCTGGAAGACCTGGACCGCGATCGCGTCGGCTCGACCAGCCTGTTCTCGCCGGAAGAGGCGTACATCGACGTCCTGGGCGACCTCGCCGAGCTCGAACTCGCCGAAGGGAACCACCGGTGGGTCCGCGACCGGCTGCAGCCGGTGGTGAGCGCCGAGCCGACGCGGCACCGGCTGGCGGGACTGCTGATGCGCGCGCTGGTGGCCAACGGCGACCGCGTGCCGGCGATGAACGTCTACCACGACACCCGGACGGCGCTCAACGAGTACGGCATGGACGTTCCGGTCGAGCTGCGGCGGCTCGCGAAGTTCGCCCAGCTGACCGGGCGGCGCGTCCTGCTGCCCAGCCGGCCACCCCGCTTCGGGGGCCGCGGGGACGAGCTGGCGACCATCGAGTCGCGGCTCCTCGTCGCGGCCGCCGCCCACCGGTCGGCGACCCTGTGGATCAGCGGGATGCCGGGGATCGGCAAGACCGCGCTCGCCGTCCAGGCGGCCTACCTCCTGCGCGAACGCTTCCCCGACGGTCAGGTGCTGGTGCAGCTCGACGGCTTCACGCCGAAGGTGGCCCCGGTGCCGACCGAGGAGGCGCTGGCCGGCCTGCTGACGGCGCTCGGGGTGCCGCCCGAACAGCACCCGCCCACGGTCAGCCAGCGCATCGCCTGCTACCAGGCCGCGCTGGCGGGCACCCGCACGCTCATCGTGCTGGACAACGCGGCGGGCGAAGAGCAGGCGCAGCAGCTGCTGCCGGCCGAACCCGGGTGCGCCGCGCTGGTCACCAGCCGGCGGACCGGCGGTGTCGACATCGCGGACGAGATCCAGCTGGGTCCGCTGCGGCCCGAAGCGGCCATCGAGCTGTTCCACGGCCTCGTCGGCGCCGACCGGGTCCGGGGCGAGTCGGCACTCGTCGACAGCCTCGTGACGCGCTGCGGCTACGTCCCGCTGCCCATCAAGATGCTCGCCGCACAGCTCCGCCTGCACGGATCCTGGTCGCTGCGCGAACTGACGGCGCTGCTCGACGAGTCGGGACCGTGGCGGGACGCGCCCGGGCTGACCGGACGCGCCGCCGGTGCCTGCGCGGTCTCCTACGGGCAGCTGAACGAGCTCGAACAACGGTTGTTCCGGCTGTTCGGGCGGTTGCCGGGGCACGACCTGAGCGTGCCCGCCGCGGCCGCCCTGGTGGGGACGGCCCCCGCGCGGGCACGTGAACTGCTGGAAGGCCTGCTGGGCGCGAGCCTGCTGGAAGAACCCGCGCACGGGCGCTACCGGATCCTCGACCCGCTCAAGGAGTACGCGGGCGGGCTCCACCCGCCGGGCCCGGACACCGAGCTGCTCGACCCGCTCCTCGACTTCTACCTCGTCACGACGGCCAACGCGATCCGGGCCGCCTACCCGTTCGACCAGGACCGCCAGCCGGCCGTCCGGCGGGAGTGCCCGTCCGCGGTGCGGTTCGACGACAACCGGGCGGCGCTGACCTGGCTGTCCGGTGAGCGCTCGAACCTCCTCGCGGTGATGAGGTACGCGGCGCGGCACGACTTTCCCGAGCACACCTGGCAGCTGGCCGTCCTCTTGTGGCGCTACTACTACTCGGGCGGTCTCCTCGAAGAGTGGTCCGAGTCGCTCGAGCTCGCGCGGAAGTCGCTCGAAACCGACGCGGCGAACCGGCCGGGGCTCGCGTACGTCCTGCTGCGGCTGGCCGGGGCGCACCGGACCGCCGGCCGGGCCGCGCAATCGCTCGAACTGGCCACCGAGGCCTTGCACCTGTGGACCGAGCTGGGCGATGACCTCGGCCAGGCCGGCGCGCGGTGCGCCATCGCGTCCGTCCATTCGGATCGGGGCGACAACACGTCGGCGATCACCCACTACGAGTCGGCGTTGACGAAGTACGAGCACGTCGAAGACCTCCGGGGCCAGGCGCACGCGCTCAGCAACGTCGGCCAGCTCCACGAGCTGCAGGGCGATCTCGAGCTCGCCGAGGTGCGGCTCGTCGCGGCCACGGACCTGCTGCGCCGGCTCAGCCACACCCAGGGCCTCGCCCACACCTTGGACAACCTGGGGGTGGTGCGGCGCCGGCTGGGCCGCCACGCCGAAGCGCTGGCGAACCACGAAGAAGCCCGTGCGCTGGCCGAGGAGGTGGGCGACCGCAGCTGCGAGGCCTACGCGCTCAACAACATCGGGGTGGTGCACCGCCTCGAACAGCGGCTCGACGACGCCGTCCACCACCACGAACTCGCCCGCGCCGTCGCCGACACCGTCGCCGAGCCCGGCCTGCGCACCCAGCTGTACCTGGACCGGGCGGCGACGCAGCTGGAACGCGGCGACCACGGCCAGGCCCTGACGTCGTACCTCGCGGCGCTCGACCTCGCCCGGGGAACCGGTGACCGCGGCAAGCAGGCCCACGCGCACCGCGGCGCCGCGCAGGTGCTGCACCGGACCGGCGAACACGACTCCGCCGCCGGGCACTGGCGGGCCGCCCTCGAGGAGTTCGGCGGACTGGGGTGGTCGGAGGCGGCGGACGTGCGAGCCGAGCTGGCCCGGCACCGGTGCGGGTGCACCGCGGTGGGCTAGGCGGGCGAAACCCGGGCGACCCTCAACGCGGCACCCAGTTCGGGCAGCAGTTCGCGCACCGCGTCGTGGTTGTGCCACCGCGCCAGCGTCCGCGACAGCTGGCGGAGGTCGAGCCGCACGGTGGCGGAGTCGACGTGCACCGCGTCCGCGAGCACCTCACGGGTGAGCGAGCAGGCGTGCTCGATTTCGCCATTGCCCGCGTGCGCCAGTGCGCGGCGGGCGCCGAACCGCGCGCGGGCCCGCCGGGCGTCCGCGGCGATCCGGGGCAGCTCCCGGTCGAGGATTTCCGCGGCGTCGGCGGGCCGCCCGAGGTCGTAGAGCGACCAGCCTTCGGCCAAGGCGACTTCGTCGGCGACGCTGGCGGAACCCAGCACCGGCCGCGACACCCCGGGCGGCGCACCTTCGGTCAGAAACGCCCTCGCGCGCTCCAGTGCGCGCAAGTAGCCGTCGGGGGCGCCGGCCAGCGCGTGCCCCTGCGCTTCGCAGCGGGCCGCGAGCCCGAGGATCCGTGGCCCCACCGAAGGATCGGCCTGCGCGCGCACCGCCAGCTCGATGGTGGTGAGGGAATCCTGTTGGTACAGAGCCAGTTCGGCCTGCCGCACCAACGCGTAGCTGCCGAGGTGGTGATCTCCGCCGGAGGCGGCGAAGGTGACCGCCTTCGCCGTCCACCACGCGGCGGCTCGGTCGTCGCCCGCTTCCTGGCTCATCCAGCCCGCGTACTCCGCGGCCCGCGAAGCGTGGACGAGCAACTCGTCGCGCACCTCGGGCGCCACCGCACCTTCGGCGAGGGAACGCACGGTGTGCACATGAGCGACGACTTGCGGCAGCACGATGCCCGGCCGGCTCGTGGTACCGAGCCTGCGGTACTGCTCGAACGCCTGGTGCAGGCCGGCGATCGTCGTGGGGTCGGCCACGGACCGCGCCCCACCGGTCAGCGCGTACCCCACCGCGATCCCGAGCCCGGCGAGGATCTGCCGCCGCGGGAGCCGGTGGAAACCGGCTGTCCCTTCGGGATCCATCACCATCACCCACACCTCGTCGCCGTCGCCGTCGCCGTCGCCGGCTTCGGTTCCGGGCCGGGGTTCCGGCACCGCCGGCGCTTCCGGCCGCACGGGAACGATCATCGCGGCGAGCGTGCCGCCGGTCTCGAGGGCGCTGTCGCAGCGTTTCGCTATGTCGGCCGTCGGCGCACTCAGCCCGTTTTCGATCTTGCTCAGGTAGCTCTTGCTGTAATTGATCTTCCGGGCGAGTTTCTCGAGCGAAAGACCGCTGCCTTGCCGCAGCATCCGCAGATTTTCTCCGAACGACTCGACCACGCCCGCCTCCCCATTTCGCGAGGTTCACCCTGCGGGCAGTACAGCACCGTCGCCGAGCGAACGCAACGCACCGGACGGCAATCCGCTTCTTCGTCGGAAACCCACCGGAAGAACCGGATTGCCGTCCGGGCCATTCAGTCGATCCAAGAGTGCCCGTCGGGAGCCGCCGAAGGCGGCGACGGCACGACCGGAACCGAGACCGAACCATCGTCGGCGAGCGACGTGACGACGCCGAAACCCGGGATGGCGAGGGCCGCCAGCGTGGTGGCCACGGCGGCGGCCTTGGCCAGGGCGCGGAAGGACGACGAAACAGACATGATGACTCCTCGGAATTGATTCCCCGTCAGCGCGATTGCGCTTGTCCCAAGGATTCATCCGAGACGAGAGAACAGACAATGCGTTGCACGTCTCCCGCGTTTCCGGAAACGGTGAACGGGCTCAGCGCACACCCAGCGCGCGAACCATGAGCAAGGCGAACGCGCTGCCGGCGTGGGGCATCCGGCCCTCGACGACCAGCGACAACGCCTCTTCGAAGGGGAGCAGGTGTACCCGCAGGTCGGCTTCGCCGGGCTCCAAGCGCGCGGTGCCGCGAGTCAGCCCCGTCGCCAGGAAAGCGTGGTCGCGGTGGTTCGTGAAGGAATCCGCGCAGTTGACGGTGCCGAGGTGACGCCAGCCCTCAGCGGAGATCCCGGTCTCTTCACGCAGTTCCCTGGCCGCCGCGGCCCGGGGACCGGAGTCGGCGGGGTCGATCCGGCCGGCGGGCAGCCGCCACTGGGTTTCCTCGTGCGTGTAGATCCATTGCCGGGTCACGGCGACGCGACCGTCCTCGGCCAGCGCCACCACCGTCACGGAACCACCGGACAAGACGTGGTCGTACCGGCCGGGGGAACCGTCCGGGCGGGTCGCCGCGTCCTGCCGGACGTCGAACCACGGCGAGGAGAACACGCTGGTGGATTTCTGCCGCGACCAGGTGCGCGGTGGGGGCTTCGGCCCGTCGTCGATCACTTCCCGAGTCAAGCACACCGCCCCGCACGGCGATACACATCCGATCCACGCTCGATCCATCGAAGCCACGCATCATCGCCGCAAACGGGTGAGGGCGGCCTCCGCGTACCCGGTCGCCGCCGGCGGACGGAAGCACGGACATGATCGCTCCCGCCGTACGAAAAAGTCGGGACGCCGCCTCTCGACGGTCATCTCTCACCGGAAGTAACGAATCAAAAACGTCGTAACGAGGACGAGCTCGACGTCGATCCTTAGGACGTCGAATTCGCCGGGAGCGAGTTCGGGTTCCGCTTCGAACTCGATTGTCGACTGCCGTCGAATCCCGAAGGAGAAATGATCGATGCGTCGCATATTCATCAGCTACCGCACCGAGGACAGCGTGCACGTGGCGCGGGAAGTCGCGGCCGGATTCGCGAAGGAAACCGGATGGCACCGCGTTTTCCGCGATCGCGACTCGCTCCGGCCGGGCGAACTGTACCCGGGATCCATCCGGGACGCGGTTTCCGCGGCCGATCTCGTGCTCGCGATCATCGGGCCCCACTGGCTCGCCGCCCACGACGACCACGGACGCCCGCGGCTGGCCGATCCGCGGGACTGGGTCAGATCCGAACTGCGCACCGCCTTCGAACGCGGCATCCCGGTGGTTCCGGTGCTCCTCGACGACGTACGGCTGCCGTCCTTCACGGACTTGCCCGCCGACATCGCGTCGCTGTCCCGCTCGACGTACCGGCGGCTCCGCGACCACAGCTTCGCCACCGACCTCCGTGGACTGATCGCCGAACTCACCGGCGCGGACGAGGAGATCGCGGCCGGCGATCCCGGCCGGCCGGCGGCGAGCGGTCCGCGGAACCAGCACACGTCGGTGTCCGGCGGCGGCACCACCTACGTCAACCAGGGCCCGCAGACGATCCACCACCACGGAGCCGAAGGAGGCCGGCGATGACGTACCCACCCGATCGCGAAAGCGACCCGCGTGGCCGGCAGTTCACCCACACCGAAGGTGATGGCACGAACTACATCAACCAAGGCTCGCAGACGATCCACAACGGGGACGTCGACCAGAGCCGGAACATCTACCAGCAGGCCGCCCGTGCCCGCTCGCACGCCGGCCGGTGGGTGCTGGCGATCGTGCTCGTCGACGTCGTCTTCTTCGCCTACGGAGCCGCGGCCTACACCGGCAACGCGGACGACCACGGCGATCTCGTCCGCGCCGTGATCTTCTTCTTCCTGCTCGCCACCACCGGGAGCCTGATCCGCCGCTGGTTCCGCGCCGGCTGACCCCGCTCGGCCGAGGTCCACGGTGGACGCTTCGCGCGGTCCATTCCCGATCCACCGCCGTTCCACGGAGCCGGGACAAGCTCGGCACCACCGCCCCCCGATGTCCGGCGCACCCCACGCCACCTTCCGCCAGGAGCCGTCATGTCGAAGAACCCGGACCGAGAGTCCGAAAAGCTGCGCCGGAAGGCGCTCCGCTACGGTCCCGTGGCCCGGCTGGCCGACCGGCGGGCCGGGCGCCAGGACGGCAAGTCGGGCTTCCCCGCGCTGCCGGTGGAGAACGAGTTCGCCGCGACGCCGTACCACGGGGTGCGCCAGCACCACCTCAACGTGTTCGCCGCCCGCGAGCTGCTCCGGCAGGAAGAGGACATCCACCCGCTGGTGCGCCGGCGGGAAGAGCTCGAGGGCGAAATCGCCGGCGCCGAAGAAAAGGCGGCCGACGCCCGCGCCCGGCTCGCCGCGGTGCCGGCGGTGCCGCCGGAGGTGGAGCTGACCCGGCGGAACGCCGTCGAGTCCGGAGTGGACGAACAGCTGGTCCGGACGCGGCGGCAGCGGGAGCACGACCGGCGCCGGAACCCGCTCGTGCAGGAGGAACAGCGCGCGGCGGAGCAGGCCCGCGCACTCCACGTCGAGCTGGCCCGGCTGCTGGGAGCGATCGTCGCCCGCAAGCGGCTGACCACGGCCCGGATCCAGCTGCACCACGAACACGCCCAGCGGCGGTGCCGTACCTACGAGCGGCACCTCGTGCGCCGGCACCCCGACGGCGGCGCGCTCATCCCGCTGCTCGAACTGGGCCGGCCCCGGCTGCCGAGCTGGGTCCACGAACCCGAAACCCCGCTCGCGCCCGAGCCCGCGGCGCAGCACTGATTCCCCCAAGTCCCGAACACACCACCGCGAAGGATCCATCATGTTCCGCCGCCGCCGCGCCAGATCCGAACCGGCCCAGCCCACCTGGCAGGACGTCATGCCCGACCGGCCCGGGCCCGCCGACAAGCCCGGTCCCTTCCTGCAGCTGACCGAGATCGACCGCTGGCGCGCGGTGCCGTTCGACATGCCGCCCGCCCCCGATCGGGGCACCTGCCGCCAGCGCGTGCGCCAGCTGGTGGAACAGCTGGGCGACGCGGTCGACGAAGGCACCGGCGCGGCGCTCGACCTGGTCATCGAGTCCTGGGTGGCGGCCTGGATCGAGTCCGTGCGCACCGAGTACCTCGACCACCAGACCGTGCTGGCCCTGCACCTCGGCCAGGCGACGCAGTACCGCCGCGAGCTGCAGCTGCAGGCCGGTCACGCGGGCGAAGAGCTCGACCGCCTGAACGAGGCGTACGAGCGGTGCCGCGCCGAGCTCACCGGCCGCCCGCGGGACGCCGGCCCGGAGCGGCCGGTGCCCGTTCGCGACGACGACGAGGAGGACGAACGATGAAGCGGATCTTCGGCAGCCGAACGCGGCAGCCCGCCGGGTGGGCGGCCCCGGAGCTGCTCGCCGGCCGCGGCTCACTCGGTCTCGTCGCCGCCGGCTTCCTCATCCTCGTCGGCGCGCTGACCGACACCGCCGCGTTCAAGGCCGTGCTCGACCTGCTGCTCAACGAGGCCGAGGTCTTCTCCTGGCTGATGGCGCTGGGCGCGACCGCGCTGGCGCTGATGGCCGCCGCCACCGCGGGGGTCGCGCTCGCCGGGTTGCGCCACGGCCGCACCGGGGTCGTCCCGGCGATCGTGGTACTCACGATCGCCTGGCTGGCCCTGGGCCTCGTGCTCCTGGTGGTCCGCTGGCACAGCGCCGAGCTGACCGAGTCCGCGCTCGGGTTCGGCGCGGGAGCGGCACCGGACGACGCCAAGGTCGAGCGCGGCCACTACGCCGCCTGGTTCTTCTTCGCCCTCTACCTCGTGAGCGGGCTGTGCACCGCGTTCGAAGCCGAACGCCTCTACAACCCCGTGTACTTCGCCCACCGTCGCTTCGTCCGCCAATCGGCGCGGCAGAACGCCGAAGTCGCCCGGCTCGACGCGCTGAAGGCCCGCGCGGACTCCGTCGTCGACCAGTGCGTCGGGGAGTTCGACCGGGAGGACGAGCGGATGACGGCCGCGATCCGGGAGCGCCAGGCACTCGGCGCCGAGCTCGCGAACTACGCGCGGCACCTGATGGCCGTGCACCTGCAGGATCCGGCCAAGACCGGCGTGACGGAGACCGGGCCGGTGCCGCTGCCCTCGCCCGGCCCGGCCGCGGAGCCGGACGACGACGGTGACGAGGAACTGCGGCGGGCCGGATGAGCCGGTGGTACCAGCGGTTCCTCGGCCAGGAAGCCGCTCAGGCACCGAAACCCCGCTGCCCGCACTGCCGCCAAGAGCTCGACGTGTGCGTGGCCTGCTCGGGCGCTTACGACCCGGGCCGGCTCTGCCAAGAGTGCATGTCGGGACTCGTCTGCCCGGCCTGCCGGCGGCACTGGACCTGGAACTGAACGGAGCGAACGCATGCGATCCCGCCGAAGCCGCCGCACGTCGATCGGGCCACTGGGCCGGTATCCGGACGTCGCCCTGCGCGCGGCCGGCACGCCGGCGCCCCCCGCGCCCCTCCCGCCGACCCGGTGGCCGGCCGGGCCGCCGCCCCTGGCCCACGGGGTCGACTTCACCTTCGCCCGGTGCCGCGGCCGGCACCCGGTCCGCTGGCGGCCGGGGCTCCCCATCACCGTCAGACCGGCCGAGTCCGCGGGGTGGCCGTCCCCGGCCGGCCTCGAGGAGGTCGTCGCCGAGCTGAGCCTGCTGACCGGGCTCGAGCTGCGGACGGCCGCCGCGCACCCCCCGGCGGCGCGGGCGGCGGACGTGGCCCCGGGCAGCATCGTCGTCCGTCCCGCCGCCGTCGGCGAAGCCTGCTGCGAGCTCAGCGCGGCGCACGGCGACGCGTACCTCGACCGCGGTCTTTGCGTGCTGGATCCCGGCCCGGCCGCCGCGCACCTGCGCCACCAGCTGGGACACGCGCTGGGCCTCGGCCACGCCCTGCGGGCCGGCGCCGTCATGCACCCCGGCCCCGCCACCGGGTCGTTCGGGCCCGGGGACCGCCACGGCTTGGCGGCCCTCGGTCCCGGCGCCACCCGGCCCGACATCCGAAAGTTGTGAGGAACCGTGTTCAGATCTCGTCGTCTCCCCCGCGTCCTGCTCGCTGTGGTGGTGCTGCTGCCCGCCCTGGCCGCGTGCGGCCCCGAATCGGCCGCCGTGGCACCCGCGGCCGCGCAGACCGGGCCGTGCCCGGCGGCGGGACCGCTCGCCGTCGCGGCCGGCGGCCGCGCCGGCAGCCCCCAGCCGGTCCTTCCGGAGCAGGTCGGGCGGCTCGTCCAGGCCGCGGTCGCCACGGTCCATGGCCACACCGAGGGGCCGAAGGTCTCGGTGGTCAGCGTCGACGGGCGCCCCGAGGTCACGGCCTCCGCGATGTTCTTTTCCGACGGCAACAACAGCGCCGCCCTGGAAAACGACCGGGCCGGCTTCGTCCGGAAGTTCGCCACCGCGGTGACATCGGTGCGAGCGAAGGTCGCCGAGGCGGACGTGCTCGGCGCGCTCGCCGTCGCCGCCCACGCGACCGGCGACGGCGCGGGCACGGTCGTGCTCGTCGACTCCGGCCTGCAGACCGTGCCACCGCTGGACTTCCGCCAGCCGGGTCTGCTCGACGCCGACCCCGGCGAGGTCGCGGGCGCGCTCGGCGACGCCGTCCCGGACCTGCGGCACAAGACCGTCCTGCTCGCCGGGATCGGCGACACGGCGGCACCGCAGGCGCCGCTCGACACGGCCCGCCACAACCAGCTGACCGAGCTGTACAAGGCGATCGCCAAGGCCGGGCAAGCGGACTGCGTCGCCGTGCTGCCCGAGCCCCACGGCGGAGCGGCCCCGGCCGGGGTGCCGGCGGTCGGCGCGGTCCCGGTCCCTCCGCCCGGCAACCTCGACCCGGACCAGTTCACGAAGCTCGTCCTGCCCGACGACGGCAAGGTCGGGTTCCGGCCGGACAGCGCGGAGTTCCGCGACGCCGCGGCGGCGGGCGAGGTGATCGCGCCGGTCGCCCGCTGGCTTGCCGCCCGGGGCCGTCGCGGCGTGCGGCTGACCGGGACGACCGCCCGCACCGGCGACCGGGCGGGCCAGATCGCGCTGGCCGACGCCCGGGCGAACGCGGTGGCCGGGCTCCTCGTCGAGCGGGGAGCCGAGCGTGCGCAGATCGCCACCGCCGGCGTCGGCAGTTATTTCGACGGTTACGTGCCCGACCACCACCCCGACGGCTCGCTGATCCCGGCCGCCGCGGCGCGCAACCGGACGGTGATCGTCGAGGTGACGCGCCGATGAGGTGCCGCCCCGGAACGGAACAGGAGCAGCCATGACCGACGAATCCGAGTACGAGTACGACTACTGCCTGTCGTTCGCGGCCGAAGAACGCGACTACGTCGAGGAGGTGGCCAAGCACCTCGTCGCCGCGGGTCTCCGCGTCTTCCTCGACTCCGACGAAACCGCGGACCTGCTGGGCGCGGATCTCTACACGCGGCTCGACGAGATCTACAACCACCGGTCGCGGTACTGCGTCCTGTTCGCTTCCGCGGCCTTCGCGCGCCGGATGTGGACCCGGCACGAACGGCGCTCGGCGCAGGACCGGGAGTTCCGGAGCGGGGACGGCTACCTCCTGCCGGTGCGGTTCGACGACACCGCGATCCCGGGGCTGCGCACGACCACGGGGCACGTCGACGCCGCCGTGACGTCGCCGGCGACCCTGGCCGCCCTGCTGGTGGCCAAACTCGGCGGCGGATCCGGCCCCGCGCCGGTCGCGTCGTCGATCGTCGTGCTGGCGGGCGGATCGCCGGACGTCCTCGGCGAAGTGCTGGACCACGCGCTGGCCGAATGCCGGGTCACGCTGTCCCCGGACCAGCTGTCCCCCGGCGCCTTCCGGACCGTCGCGGTGGTCCCGGAGTCCGCGCTGCCGGCCGCCGAGGTCGTGACGACGCTGGCCGGCGCGATCGAGCGGGCGGCGCGCGGCCGTCGGGCCGGCACCGTCCGGATCGCCGTGCACCGCGGCCAGATCCCGCTGTCCGGCCACCTGGCCACGCTCGACGTCACCACCGCGATCGAGGCCGCGCTGTCCGCCGCCGTCACCGATGTCCTGGACCGGGTACCCAGCGCGGACTGCGCGATCGTCGTCACCCAACGGGTCTACGACACGGTGATCCGGCGGGGCCGGGGTGGCAGCAACCCGTCGCTGTACACGCTCGTCACCACCGCGACCGGGACGGCTCTGTACGTGCGGCTGCCCGGCTACCCGCGGCTGCCCGGCCCGGATTCCTCGCCGCCCACGCCCGCGCCCGGACCCAGGTCTGTCCACCGCGGCAGCCGCTTCGAGTTCAACGGCCCGACGACCGCCCACCACATCGGCGACAACCACGGGGGTGCGGTCCATGACGACTGAGCCGCCCGAAGACAAGGAACCGGAACCGGCCGAAGACGCCGAAGCCAAGCCCTCGCCCGAGGATTCTCAGCAGGAAAAGACCGCCGACAAAGACAAGAAGACCGACGAGAAGTCCGAAAAGGACGAAGAAAAGGAGGAAGAGGACGACATCCGGGCCGCGCAGGACAAGGCGGCCGACCCGGAGAGCGCGCAGTCGTGGGGCCGGTTCAGCGACCAGGTCGACGCGGCCGTGCGGTCCTTGCTCGGCTGGGGCGCCGGCGGGCTGGCCGGTTCCTTCGGGACCGCGAACTTCTTCCTGGGCGACACCTCCGTCGGCCAGGTCGGCGACCGGCACGGAGCCGCCGGGTACCACGACGTCGACCTGCGGCTCCGCAGCGGGGAAGTACCCGGATCGGTGCTCGAACGCATCGAACAGTCCTATGTGGAGCCGGACGGGTACGCCGAGCTGCGGTACCGCCTCGAGCACCGGCAGCTGCTCATCATCCACGCCAAGAAGGGCACCGGCCGGACGACGACCGCGTTGCGCCTTCTGAACGAGACGTGCCGGGCCGGTGTCAGCAAACTGGATCCCGATCGTCCGCTCAAGGAGTTGACCACCCAGCATCTCGAGCCTGCGCACGGCTACCTCCTCGAGTCGTTGGATCCTCGCCAGGCCGCGGAGTTCCGGACTTTCCACGCGGAGCAGCTCGAGCGGATGATGCGCGAGCAAGGCTGCATGCTGGTCGTCATCGTCGACGAGTCCGTCCGCTTGATCGAAAGCGAAATCGGCGACTTCGTCGTGACGGACTTCGGCCGGATCCAGCCGAAGCCGCTACTGGAAAGGTATCTCGCCTGGGAACTCGCCGACTCCGCGACGGCGGACCGGGAGCTGCTGGCCCGGCCCGAAGTCCGCGAGATCGTGGAGCAGCTCGGTGAAGAGCTCCCGCCGCGGGAGCTGGCCAGGCTGGGCCGGTTGCTGATCGACGTCGCCAACGACCGCCTCGACCTCGCCTACGTCCGTGACCGTTATTCGCACGCCAGCTCGGTCGACTTCTCCCGGTGGTTCGACGCTTTGGCGGATACCGACCAGCGCGCGTTCGTGATCGCGCTGGCGATCTTCAACGACGAATCCGTCCAGACGGTGTCGGCGGCGGCGAGGTTGCTCGCGAACCGGTTCCAGCGGCTCGAAGTACCGCGCCGCGAGGATCGCGCCCGGCGCGTCTTCGCCACGCAGCTCTCCCAGCGGGTCGAGGCGGCCAGGGCGGAGCTCGTCGACAGCACGCAGGACACGAACCACGGCCAGGTGCAGGTCCGGAAGCTGCGGTTCCGGGACGAGCGGTTCCCCGCCCGGGTCCTGGACTGGCTGCGGCTGCAGTACACCGACGCCCTCGACGTCGTCCTGGACTGGTTGTTCGACCTCGGCGGGGACGACGAGCACGAGGTCCGCGCCCGGGTCGGCGTCGCGGTCGGGGCGTTGAGCCAATACGACTTCACCTACGTCTTCAACCGGATGATCTTCCGCTGGGCCGGTTCCGGCATCGCGGACGAGCGGCGCGCGGCGGTCGCGGCGCTCCGCGTGCCGGGGCAGCTCCCGGAGCTCGAGCACGTGGTCACCAAGGTGCTCAAGCACTGGGCCGAGCGCGGAACGCCCGCACTGCGCGCGACCGCCGCGGAAGCCCTGGGCAGCATGCCGACGATCAGCACGCGGCAAGCGCTGATCGTGATGCGCAAGGCCGCCACCCGGGCCACCGCCTACTCCGTCGGCGTGGGACTGAACGACCTTTTCCTGCGCGCCGATCCCGGGCAGGTCCTCGAAGCGCTCGTCCGCTGGTCAGACGACGGCCGCGCGCCCGACCGGCGCGACACCGCCCTGCTGACCGTGCTGATCATGTCGCGCTACGTACGGGTCCGGGTGGAGACCAGCTCGGAGCGCTGGCCGGTCCTGCTGTGGCTGGCCGACCAGGACGAAGACCGGCGGACACAGATCCTCGTGCTGTTCTCGCGGATGCTGCAGACCGCCGACTTCCTGCGCGACACGAACCAGGTGTTCAAGGACTGGGTCCGGATCTCCGGCAAGGACGACACGATCGCCGAGCCGCTGGCCCGCCTGCTCCACGACATCGGCCGGCACTCGGGTGACCTCGCCGGCATCCGCTACGACCTCGAGCAGTGGGCCGGTGCCCGGCAAGGCCCCACCGCCGCCGCACGGACCGTGCTCCGGCTCTTCGACGAGAAAGAGGAGAACTCATGACGACCCAGTCAGCGTCCCCGAACGACGCCGCGCCCGAGAAACCCGAGCCGGCTCCCACCGCGGCACCGGAGACTCCGCCCGAACCGCCGCCCGAACCGCCGGCCGGGCCGATCGTCCGGACGGTCGAGGTCAGCCGCACCTCCCTCCGCAAGGACAACCCGGCGACCTCCGGTCATTCGGCGGTCGTCTACGTGACGAAGAGCGGCGAGTACCGGCTCGGCACCGGCCGGCTCACCATGGGCGAGCTGTGGCTGGCAACGCCGCGAGAGATGTACTTGGTCGACGTCCAACCGCACTACGAGACCTATTCGATCGAGCTGCCTTCGAAGGAAGAGGCGTTCTACTTCACCGCGAGCGTTCGCGTGACGTGGCAGGTCCACGACCCGATCGCCGCGGTGAAGGCGCAGAAGGTCGAGCCACGTGCCGTCATCCGCGACATCCTCGAACGGCGGCTGCGGGACGTCACCCGCGATTTCGAGGTCGAGCAGAGCGCGAGAGCCGAGCGGAAGATCGACCACGGGTTCGGCCACCAGGTGATCCGGATCTCCGACGTCGTCGACGTCACCAGCTGCTCTGCGGTGCTCACTCTCGAAGAGAGCACGCGCGAGCACATGGCGAAACGGACTCAGCTGATCCGCGACCGGGAGACAGCGGTGGGTGCGCACGAGCTGAACTTGCTGCACGCCGGGCACCAGCGGGACCTGGAAATCATGAAGGAAAAGCACGAACTCGAGCTCAAGCAGGAGCGCCTGAGGTTCTACGCCGAGGTGCTTCGCGAAGGCGACATCAACATGCTCGCGCTGCGACTGTCGGGCAACAAGGAGGACGTCCAGGACGTGCTGGAACTGTGGAAGGACCAGAAGCAGCTCGACTACGACCGTTCGCTGACGGTGCTCAACACGCTGCTGGAAGCCCGGCTGGTGACCCGGCGGGACGTCGCCGGCCTGCTGGCCGACGCCAACGACACGCTCGTCGGCAAGCCCCACGTCCCGGACCCGCCCAAACCCGTGACGGCGAAGTCCAGCCGAACCGACCAGGACGACGAAGAAGACGAGGACGAAGACGATGGCGCCATGGCTTGAGGTGCTCAGCCCGGTAGCCGACGTGCCGGTGCTCGGTGGCCTGGTCGGACTGCTCGACGACGCGGCCACCCAGTTCGGGTTCCCGTTCTGGCTCCGGACCTTCGCGGAGCTGGTCGTCGCCGTGGTGCTGACGTTCATCCTGTTGCGCGTGCTCACGGCCAAGCTGTTCCCGTGGCTGGGCGGCGCACTGGTCCACCCGTTGACGCTGCTCACCCGGGGGCTGCTGGTCCTGTTGCTGCTCCCCGACCTCGGCGCCGGCCGGCTCGCGCGCCGGTTCGGCCGCACGCCGCCGGAAGTCGTGTACGGCTACGGCTCCGGTGTCATGGCCGTCATCGAGGGGATCGACGACCTGCTCAAGCGAGCGCTGCCCAAGCTCTCGCTGACCCGGACGATCCGGCCGTGGCTGCTGGCCGTCCTGCTGGCCGCCGGATTCCTGCTCTGGAACAACCAGGACTGCGCGTCGGGTACCGCACCGCGGTGCGCGAGCCCGGTGCAGGTGTGGCTGGCCTCGTTCGACCAGTGACCCGGCCGGCCCCGGCCTACCCGGTGTGACGGTCCGGGAGCCGTCACACCGGGCGTGGGTCACCAGCCGACCGCGACCACCAGCCACTGCGGGTCCCCGTGGGAGACGAACGAGGACTGGCCCGCCACGTCGTCGTACGGGAAGCCGTACGCCAGGTGGTTGATCCCGTGGTCGTGCCAGTACTTCGCGTAGTAGTTGGCCGGAGCCGCCTTGTAGTAGTTCGCCGGGTCCTGCTGCTGCGACTGCGGCAGCTGTGCCGTGTGGCGGTTCAGCGCCGCGCACATGTTCGGGTTGCCCGCCAGCGAACCGGCGCAGCCGGTGATGTTCGACGTCGGCTCGTTGACGCCCACCGACTGCGCGTACGCGGTGAAGTAGTTCGCGTACCGGCCGCCCGCGCGGAAGTCCGGGGCGCTGCCCGGGGCCGGGATCCGGTACGGCGCGTTCACCGTCGCCAGGCCCTTGAACTCCGTCGGCACCTCGGCCTGGAACTTGGCGAACGTGGCCGACCGGTCCTCCTGGAAGGTCCCGTAGTCGTCGCCCACCTGGACGTCGTAGCCGTCGTGCGCGTGCAGCCGCATGGCCAGCTTCAGCGCGAACGCGTCCACCCGGGTGGTGTTGCCGTTGAACACGTCCGGGCCGACGGTGAACTCGATGAAGTCGGCGTACTGGCCGTTCGGGGTGCCGAGGTAGAAGTACATCCGGCCAGCGGAATTGGCGGGCATGTCGATGTAGGGCTGCTCGGCGATCGAGTGGGTCTGGCCGCCGAAGTTCCAGAACACCTGGCTGTCCGGGTACTTGCCGTTGGTCCGGTTGAGCACCTTCACGGTGAGCACGTTGCGCGCGGCCGGGATGCTCGCGGTGTCACCCCAGAACGAGTCGGGCGGGACGCCGGCGCCGGGCTGCGTGGTCCCGCCGCCGGTGCCGAACACCTGGAATTCCCACAGCGAGACGCCGTACGGGGTGGCCCGCGCGGTCGTGGCGACGCGCACGTACCGCCCGGCCCCGGTCACGTTCAGCGTCTGCGTGCCCCCGGTTCCGGTCGTCGTCTGGTACACAGTGGACCACGCGGATCCGTTGTCGGACAACTGGATCTGGTAGGCCGTGGCGTAGGCGGCTTCCCAGTTCAGCACGACGCGGCCGACGGTCGCCGCACCGCCGAGGTCGACTTGGATCCACTGTGGATCGCTGAACTGCGAGGACCAGCGGGTGCCGGTGTTGCCGTCCACCGCGGCGGACGCCGGCGTCCCGGCGTTCTCCACCGAGGACGCCGTGGCGGCCTTTCCTTGCGAAATAAGCGTGTCGGCGGCGTTCGCCGGCGGGGCGGCGAGGCCGAGCAAGGCGACTGCGAGAGCCGCCGCGAGCGTCGCCAAGCGGGTACCGGGTCCGCGGCGACTGCGCCGCGGCTGGGCGTTCGAGGGCATGGTTCCTCCCTGGCCGGGAA
This sequence comes from Amycolatopsis sp. NPDC051061, assembly GCF_040682935.1. Lineage (NCBI taxonomy): Bacteria > Bacillati > Actinomycetota > Actinomycetes > Pseudonocardiales > Pseudonocardiaceae > Amycolatopsis > Amycolatopsis sp. NPDC051061. Next base: position 149,533 of record NZ_JBFBBZ010000022.1, on the reverse strand, counting down.
AGGGGCGGACCCGCCGCCGGTCAGGGGACGGCGTCGTCCGGCTCGCCCCCTGAGCGCCGGGCGGATGCCCTCGAGGGCCGGCGGGGGACGACGGTGAAAAGGTTCATACCACCGCCCCCGCCTGTCAACCCTTGACAGCCGGGCGCCGCGGAGCGATCCTCGGAACCGGTTCCACCTCGACCCCTCTGCGTGGCGCCGCCACCCGCTCGGAGGCCGGCTCACCGGGAGTCAGCCATGTCCAGCGGTGCCCTTCGCACGATCGACGCGCTCGGCGGAACGCTCCCGTCCGGACGCCGGAGGCCACCTCGACCGCGGCCGAGGTGGCCCCGCGGATCAGGCCGCGCGTTCGCCCGGTTCCGGCCTCGTTTCGGGCGGAACGACGACCGGGGTCACCGGCGCCCGGTCCCGGCCGATGCGCTGGGCCAGCACGTTGGCCGGCCGCTCGACCAGCACGTAGCTGATCGTCGCCGCCACGATGCTGCCGCCGAGGACGAAGGCCAGCAGAGGCCAGAAGCCCACCTGGCCGCGCAGGCCGACCAGCGAGTCCGGGACCTTGCCGAACACACTGCCGTTGCCGAACCACAGGTAGATCATCAGCAGGTGCCAGAGGTAGATCCCGTACGAGATCCGGCCGAGGAACCGGACCGGGCGGTTGGTGAGCACCCCGTCCATCAGCCGGGAGCGCACGCCCGGCACCGTGAGCGGCGCGACGATCAGCACCGCGAACACCGTGATGAACACCAGCGCCAGCATCTCCTGGGCGAGGGCGCCGTAGTCGCCCATGCCCGGGTGCCCGAAGAACTCCGGCAGGTTGACCACGTACACCCCCAGCGCCAGCAGCCAGCACAGGTTCGGGTGCCGGACGATCAACCGGTACACCGCCGGCGGCCGGTCCACGGCCTGCGAGTACGCCGACAGCGTGCCGAGGAACATCCCGGCGGCGAAGAGCGAGAAGTACCCGAACGGCCAGAACGACAGGTAGAACACGTCCGTGCCGAGCGCCGGCAGGTACGCCATCGCCGTCCAGGCGAACCCGATCAGGGTGAAGACCGCCAGCGGCAGCACCAGCCGGCGGGCGCGGGCGCCGGGCGTCGACGCCTTGCGCGCGTAGCGGCCGCCGATCCACGCCACCACCGGGATCAGCAGGTAGAACGTCATCTCGGCGGGCACCGTCCACGTCGGCTCCATGCCGGCCATGGAAATGCCGTCGGGCCAGAAGAAGTGGAAGAGCAGGAACGGCCGCAGCACGTACCAGACACCGTCGATGCTGCGCAGGTTCAGCAGCAGCAGGTCGGCGACCACGAGCAGGAAGTAGGCCGGCAGGATCCGCAGCGCCCGCCGGGTCAGGAACGAGCCGACGGCCGGCTTGGGCGCGCCCGTGATGACCGACCGGGCGAACCCGCGGAACAGCAGCATTCCGGAAAGGACGAACAACGGTCCCAGGCAGACGGCGAGCCCGTTGCTGACCAGGCCCCAGATTCCCGCGCCGGGCTGGCCCATCCACGCGCTGACGCCGCTGATGAAGGCGACGTGGTAGACGAGCACCCCGACCGCGGCGAGCCCGCGGACGCCGTCGAGCGTCGGGACGCGCACCTTCGTACCTGGTGCCGGTAGCGGCCCGGTGGGCCTGACTGCGTTCCCCATGATGAACCCCTTCGAAGTCCAGAGAAGCCCATCGTTGACGCCGGATGTCGGGGCGCTCATCTCCGTTGGTGCGGTCCACAAGGGAAAACCGCAGCTCGGAAGCTCACCGACCGGCCACAGAGGACGGTGGATATTTTCGCACCGAGTCCACTTCGGACAAAAGAGACGTCCCCGGTGCGAGGCACCGGGGACGTCCTTGGGAACCTGCGCCTCAGCCGGCGAAGAACTCCTCGAGCACCGGCGCCAGCACGTCCGGCGCCACGTCGTGGCCCTGTCCTTCGAGGGTCCGCTCCCGCGCGTCGGCCAGCACGCCGGCCAGCGCCTTGGCCGCGTTGTGCATCACCGGGCCGCTGGCGCCGCCGTCGGAGACCAGCACCGGGACCCGCACCCCGGCCCAGCGGTCGGCCGAGACCGAGCCGTCGCCCATCAGCGCCGAGTCGTAGACCAGGGTGTGCGCCACCGACTCGAAGCCCGGCCACATCGGCGCCCCGCGCATCTGCGAGACGAACTCCGGCGGCACGGCCGCACCGTGGACGAGGAAGTGCTCGACGGCGTCACCCGGACGCCCCGCCTCGACCAGCTCCACCAGCTTGTCGTGGTAGCCCTCGGGCAGCGGCGGGCGGAGGTTGTCGACGATGAACGGCGCCTCGTAGACCGCGACCTTGGCGACCTTCGCGGCCGGGAGCCGCGCCGCGGCGTCCAGCGCCAGCACCGCGCCGGAGGACATGCCGAACAGGGACGCGGTCCCGCCGGCGGCGTCGACGAGCGCCTCGATGTCCTCGACCTCGCGGTCGGTCGAATACGGCTTGGTGTCGCCGCTTTCGCCGCGGCCCCGGCGGTCGTAGTGGATCGCGCCGAACCGCTCGCCGAGCAGCTGCGCCAGCTGCGCGGTGCTCGGATCGAAGGCGCGGAACTGGAAGGCGCCGCCGACCAGGATGACCGGCGGCCCGTCGCCGTAACGGTCGTAGGCGATCTTGGTGCCGTCCTGGGACGTTACCTCACTCATGGACTTCCTCCTCGTTGCTACAGGACACTGAGCACCCCGCCGTCGACGCGCAGTGCCACACCGTTCACATAGGACGCTTCGGCCGAAACCAGGTAGCCGACCGCGTGCGCGACGTCCGACGGCGTGCCGAGCCGCCGGGCCGGGATCCGTTTGACCATGGCCGCTTCCAGCACCGCCGGATCGCGGCCGAGCGCCCGCGCGCGGTCCGCGGCGACGGTCCGGTACATCGTGGAGTCGACCGGGCCGGCAAGGATTTCGTTGGCGGTGACGCCGGAACCGGCGTAGTCGGCGACGACGCTCTGGCAGAGGCCGCGCAGCGCGCTCTTCGTCAGGTTGTAGGGCGCGTTCCCCGGCGCGGCCACCTGCCCGAAGATCGAGCTGAGGTAGACGATCCGGCCGTGGCCCGCCGCCGTCATGGCGGGCAGGCAGGCCTGCGTCAGCCGGACGGCGCTCAGCACGTTGACGGCGAGCGTCCGGCGCAGGGTGTCCGCCGGCACGTCCGCGAGCTTCTCCCGGCCGAGGTTCACCCCGGCGCAGCAGACGAGGACGTCGAATCCGCCCGGGGGCAGCACTTCGGCGTCGGTCAGCTCGTCTATCCGGGTGTAGTCCGCCTGGAACGGCTTCGCGCCGGTCTCGTCCGCGAGCGCGGTCGCGGCGTCGGTGCCCGAGCGGTACTGGAACCAGACCTCGTGGCCCGAGCCGGCCAGCGTGCGCACGACCTCGGCACCGAGATCTCCCGTGCCACCGGACACGAAGGCCCGATATCCCCGCTCTACCACGGCGTATCACGCTGCCACCGGCGCCGGGGCGCCGCATCTCCGAACGTGCTGCCCGCCGGTTCTTCCGGATTGCGGGACGCCGGGACGACAGCCGGGAAAGCCGCGATCGCGCCTACTCTGACCGAAACGGCTTTCGTACGAACTGGGGAATGACCGGCCATGCTCGAAAATGATTTCGCACCCGCACCACCGAACTATTCGACGTATCTCGTCCTGGACGAAATGCTCGCTACGCAGCGCCCGGTTTCCGGGGAGCACGACGAACTGTTGTTCATCGTCGTGCACCAGGTCTACGAGCTGTGGTTCAAGCAGCTGCTGCACGAGCTCGCCAAGCTCCAGTCCGATCTGGCCGGTGGCCGCGCCGCGCAAGCGTTGCACACCCTCCACCGCTGCCTGACCGTGCTGCGGCTCGCGGTGTCCCAAGTGGACGTCGTGGAGACGATGACCGCGCGGGACTTCGCGCGGTTCCGCGACGAGCTCGGCACCGGCAGTGGCCTGCAGTCGGCCCAGTTCCGCGAGCTGGAGGCCGTACTGGGCCGCCGTGACGGCCGCATCACCGACGGTCACCTCGCGGGCAGCGCCGACCGGCTGCGGATCGAGGCCGCACTGGCCCGACCGTCCCTTTTCGACACTTTTGTCGAGTTTCTCGCCACCCAGGGCTATCCGGTCCCGCTGCGCCGCGATCCGGCGGCGCCGCCCGAGCCGTCGGCGGCGGTGCAACGCGTGCTGGTGCGCGTTTACGACGACGACGGCCTGCCCGCGCAGCTCTGCGAGCGCCTGACCGACTTCGACCGCATCTGGCAGGAATGGCGCTACCGGCACGTGCGGCTCGTCGAACGAATGATCGGCACGCTGCCCGGGACCGGCGGCTCGGCCGGAGCGTCCTATCTGTACACAACATTGTTCAAGCCGGTTTTTCCCGATCTCTGGATTATCCGCGGGAATTTCTGACGAAGTCCGGGAGCGCACGAGCGAAGATGCCCGTCGCCCGGCGCCCCTCGCATACTCGAATTCGATCACCGCGGCTTCCGCGTGCGCGGGTGAGATCCTGGAGGACGTTCGTGCAGCCCGATATTCCCGGTGTCCCGGTTCCGCCCGGGATGGACGCGCTCGCCGCGACCGTGCGCACGGCGGAAGAAGAGCTTTCCCGGAGTCGCGTGGCCCGGCCGCCGGCCCGCCACGAGGCGGACTTCGACGCGCTGATCGCGGCGGACCTGAAGATCGAGCCCCGCGACTGGATGCCGGAGGGCTACCGCGCGGCGCTTGTGCGCCAGCTCGCACAGCACGCGCACTCCGAGGTCGTCGGGATGCAGCCCGAGGCGAACTGGATCACCCGCGCGCCCGACCTGGCGCGCAAGGCCATCCTGATCGCCAAGGTCCAGGACGAGGCCGGGCACGGGCTCTACCTCTATTCCGCGGCGGAGACGCTCGGCGTGTCACGCGCCGAACTGCTCGACGCGCTCCACAGTGGACGGCAGAAGTACCTGTCGTTCATCAACTACCCCACGCTGACTTGGGCCGACACCGGCGCGCTGGCCTGGCTCACCGACGGCGCGGCGGTCGTCAACCAGGTCACCCTCTGCCGGACGTCCTACGGCCCGTACGCGCGCGCGATGGTGCGCGTCTGCCGCGAAGAGTCCTTCCACCACCGGCAGGGCTTCGACTCGCTGCGCGCGCTGACCCACGGGACGCCGGCCCAGCGGAAGATGGCGCAGGACGCGGTCGACCGCTGGTGGTACCCGGCGCTGGCGATGTTCGGCCCGCCCGACGAGCACTCGACGCACTCGGCCCGGTCGATGGCCTGGCGGATCAAGCGCTGCGGCAACGACGAGCTGCGGCAGCGGTTCGTCGACCTCTGCGTGCCGCAGGCGGCGGCGCTCGGCGTCGAGCTGCCCGATCCCGCCCTGCGCCGGGACGCCGGAAGCGGGCACCACGTGTTCACCCCACCGGACTTCGCCGAGCTCAAGCGGGTCGTCGCCGGGCACGGCCCGTGCAACCGGCAGCGGCTGCGCCACCGGCGGGCCGCCCACGAGGACGGCGCGTGGGTCCGGGCGGCCGCGACGGCCTACGCCGCGAAGCGCCGTGAAGCCGTGGCGGTGGCCGCATGACCGGCGCGACGGGCGACTGGCCGCTGTGGGAGGTCTTCGTCCGGGCCCGGCGCGGCGTCACCCACGCTCACGTGGGGAGCCTGCACGCCGCGGACGCCACGCTGGCCCTGCAGCACGCCCTCCGGCAGGTCAGCACGAAACCCGCCGCTTCCTCGCCGGCGTCGAGCGCGAAGCCGCCGCTCATCCGGACCGATCCGCTCAGCACGCGCGCCCGGCAGGTGCCGCACACGCCGGTCTGGCACGAGTAGGGCAGCTCCGGCCGGACGGTCAGCGCGGCGTCCAGGATGGAGCCGGCGCCGCCCATGTCCACTGTGGACATGCGGCTGTCGTGCACGCCGCGGACCCGGCGGCCGGCGGCGGCGTCCGGGACGGGGGCCACCGGCGGGACCGCGAGTCCGAAGAGTTCCGTGTGGACGGCGCGGGCGGGCACGCCCAGGCCGAGCAGGGTCCGCCGGGCCGCCGTCGCGAGACCGTCGGGGCCGCACACGAACCACTCGCGGCCGGGGGCCGGCGTGCCGAGCCCGGCCAGCAGCCGGGGCAGGGTGGCCGCGTCCAGCCGTCCCGCGGCCAGGCCGGCGGCCCGCTGTTCGCGGGAGAACACGTGCACCAGGTGCAGCCGCCGGGCGTGGGAGTTCTTGAGGTCGGCCAGCTCCTCGGCGAACATCGCCGAATCCGTGGTGCGGTTGCCGTAGTAGACGGTGAACGTGCTGAACGGCTCGGCCCGCAGCACCGAGTCCACTATGGACAGGATCGGCGTGATCCCCGAACCGGCCGCGACGGCGCCGTAGCGACGCCGCCGTCCCGGATCGGGCGTCGTGCCGAAGGAGCCGACCGGCGGCAGGACGTCCAGCGCGTCCACCCCGGCCAGCCGGCCGGACACGGTGCCGCCGGGCACGATCCGGATGCCCAGGCGCAGGTGCCCGTGGCGGGCCAGGTCCTCCGGCGTGGAGCAGACCGAATAGGACCGGCGCAGCTGAAGTCGCCGTTGGGCAGTTCCACCAGCTGCGCGTTGCGGAACTCCGCCGGCTCGCGCAGGTAGGCCAGCCGGATCTCGCCAAGCGTGTCGAGAGCGTGCGGGCGGTGCTCGCGGCGACCGAGGCCGACGCGGAACAGCGGCGCATGCTGCCCGAAGAGGCCTTCGGCACGCTCGCCGAGGCGGGTCTGTTCCGGCTGGCGCTGCCCACCGAGCTCGGCGGCCTGGAAGTGCCGCCGCTCGTGGAGATGGAGGTCTACGAAGCGGTCAGCCGGGTGAACACGGCGGCCTGCTGGAACCTCTCGGCCGGCTGTCTCTACTCGTCGTGGGCCGCCGCCTACCTCGGCGACGAAGCGGTCCGCGAGATCTTCGGCTCCGGCGGGCCGGCCGTGGTCGCCGGCCAGGGACCGCCGCGCGGGACGGCCGTGGCCGCCGAGGGCGGCGTCCGGGTGACCGGCCGCTACGGCTTCGGCAGCGGCATGAGCCACGCGACCTGGGTGCTCGGCGGGTTCACCGCCCCGGCACCGGAGGAGGAGTGGCGCGCGTTCGTCGTCCCGAAGGAGCGGGTCGAAGTCCTCGACAACTGGCACGCCGTCGGGCTCGCCGGGTCCGGCAGCGTCGACTACGCGGTCCGGGACCTCTTCGTGCCCGATGGGTACTGGTTCCCCCTCGGCCGGCCGCGGCCCCTGCGGGGTGGGCCGCGGTTCGCCGCGCCGATCGCGGCCCAGGTCGCCGCGGCGCACTGCGGGGTCGCGCTCGGCGCGGGCGAACAGGCCCTCGACGCGGTCGTGTCCGCGGCCCGGTCCGCGGGCTCGCCGCTGGCCGCGCGCGGCGCGTTCCACCGGGACCTCGGCGAGGCCCACACCCGGCTGAGCGCGGCCCGCGACCACGCCGCGCGGCTGCTCGGCGCGCTCGGTGACCGGCTGCGATCGGGCCCCCGCCCGGACCGCCTGTTCGTGCAGCAGCTGGTCGCCGCCGAAACGTACGTGACCGAGGTGGCCACCGACGTCACGACGATGGCCTACCGGTACGCCGGCACCGCGGCGATCCGGCTGGACCACCCGCTGCAGCGGATCCTGCGCGACCTGCTGGTCGCGCTGCAGCACAAGTTCATCGCCGACACGAGCTACGACGTGCTCGGCACGACGCTGCTCGACGACGTCCGGCGCAGCGCCTGACCCCTAGGAAAGGAAGATCATGGGCAAACCCCAGAACACCGACGAATACCTGGCCAACCTGGCCGAACCGTTGCGGGAGATCGCGAACCGGCTGGCGAAGGTGATCGACGCGAACCTCCCCGACGCCCACGGGCTGCTCTACTACGGCCACCCGTGGTGGGGCCACAGCGAGACCCCGGGCAAGCAGCTCGTCACGTACCTGAAGGCGTACAAGGCTTACGTCACCTTCGGGTTCTGGCGCGGGCAGGCGATCTCGGACTCCTCCGGCCGCCTCGAACCCGGTTCGGGCGGCATGGGCCAGGTGAAGATCCGCTCGGTGGACGACATCGACGAGGCGCTGTTCGGCGACTGGCTGCGGCAGGCCGCCGCGCTGGAGCAGGCCGGCAACTGACCGACGACCGGGCCGATGGGGATCGGCCCGCTGGGGGAAGGACACCACATGGCACCGCTGCGCGCCGCCGACGTACCGGCCGAGTTCAACCTCGCCGAGCACTTCCTCGACCGCAACGAAGACGGGCGGACGGCGCTGCTCACCGCGGCCGGGCCGGTCAGCTACGGCGAGGTGAAGGCGCTGGCCAACCGGACCGGCCACGCGCTGCGGGAGCTGGGCGTCCGGCGGGGCGACCGGGTCCTGCTGGCGCTGGGCGACGGCGTGGAGTTCGTCGCGACCTGGTTCGGCGTGCAGAAGACCGGCGCCGTGACGGCCGAGGTGTACACCTTCCTCAAGCCCGCCGACTACCGGTACTACCTGGACTACAGCCGGCCGGCGGTCGTCGTCGCGGACGCGGCGACGCTGGGTCCGCTGCGCGCGGCGGGCGCCCGGAACCTGCTGGTCGTCGGCGTCGACCCGGAGTCGCTGCGGCCGGGCGAGCACGACTTCGCGGCGGTCACGGCGGACCGGCCGGCCACTTTGGAGGCCGCGGCGACGCGCAGCGACGACATCGCGCTGTGGCGGTTCACCACCGGCAGCACCGGCTCCCCCAAGGCGTGCCTGATCCGCGCGCGCAGCCCGCTGCTGAGCTTCGAGTGGTACGCGCGCGCCGTCATGGACATCCGGCCGGACGACGTCGTGCTGCCGGTGCCGAAGCTGTTCTTCGGCTACGCGAACAACATGGCGGTGACGTTCCCGTTCGGCATCGGCGCGGCGGGCGTCGTGTTCCCGGAACGCAGCACGGTGGACCGGATGTTCGCGCTGATCGCCCGGTACCGCCCCACGGTGCTGGTCAACGTCCCGACGATGATGAACGCGATGCTGGAGCACCCGGCCGCGGCGGAGCAGGACTTCGGCTCGCTGCGCCTGTGCGTCTCCGGCGGCGAGCTGCTGCCGCCGGACCTGCACCGAAGGTTCGCGGACACGTTCGGTGTGGACACGATCGACGGGATCGGCGCGTCCGAGACCTACCACGGCTACATCTCGAACTCCCCCGGCCGCTCCCGGCCCGGCACCCTCGGCGAGGTGCTCCCCGGCTACCGCGTCCGGGTGGTGGACGACGAGGGCACCGAGGTCCCCCGCGGCGCGACGGGCCGGCTGGAGGTGACCGGCGAGACGGTGGCGGCGGGCTACTGGCAGGCCCCGGAGAAGACGGCCGAAGCGTTCCCGGCCCCGGACACGGTCCGCACGAGCGACCTGGTGTCGCAGGACGCGGACGGCTTCTTCCACTACGAGGGCCGGGCGGACGACCTGCTGAAGGTGGGCGGCCTGTGGGTCTCCCCGACGGAGATCGAGAAGTGCCTGGCGACCCACCCGGCGGTCGTGGAGTGCGCGCTGGTCGGGTTCCGGCAGGACGGCCTCACCCGCACGCGGGCGTTCGTCGTCTCGCGGGGCGGGGTCTCCGGCGAGGAGCTGCAGCAGTACGTGAAGTCGCGGTTGTCGCCGCACAAGTACCCGCGCGAGGTCCGGTTCGTGCCCCGGCTGCCCCGGACCGCCTCGGGGAAGGTGGACCGGGCCGCCTTGCGGGGCGAAGAACTTCCGGAAGCGGCTTGAGCCCGGATCCTCACGCCACGAGGTCGGTCAGCACCGCGGCCGCCGCCCGCTGACCCGACACCAGGGCGCCCTGCACCGACGGCGTGTCGCGGTGATCACCGCAGACGTACCGCCCGGGCGCGACCCGCACCGGGCGTCGCAGCGGGGCGTCCGGGCCGAACACCGGCAGCGCCTTCGGGATCGCGTACGTCTTCAGCAGCTCCCACCCGCGCGTGTCCGTGTCGTAGATCCGCGCCAGCCGCTGCCGTACGCGTGGCTCCAGGCCGGGATCGGCGCGGTCGGGCACCGACGCGGCGATCAGCGCCGAGCCGGGCGGGGCGTAGCCCGCCGCCACCTCGCTGAGCACCGCGGTGTTGAGCAGCAGCTCGTCGAGGCCGTCGACCAGCAGGGTCGGCGACCGCAGCGGGCTCACCGCCGCGCGGTAGTAGAAGGTCGTCACCGCGTGCCAGCCCGGGGCCGCCACCCCGGGCAGCAGCCGCGCGGCCGTGTCGCCGTCGGTCGCCACCACCACGGCCCGCGCCGGCACGTCTTCGCCATCGCTGGTGCGCACGCCGCCTTCGGTGATCGAGTCCACCTCGACGCCCGTGCGGACCGGCAGCCCGGCGGCCAGCTGACGCGGCAGGGCCTGCATGCCCTCGGCCGGCAATGCGCCCCCGCCGCGCAGGAAGCTGCGCCAGATCAGGTGGAACATCCGCCCCGACGTCGCCAGGGCCGGGTCGAGGAACACCCCGGCGAGGAACGGCCGCAGCACCTCCTCGACGGTGGACCGCGTCAATCCCCAGCGCCGCAGCTCTTCGGCGGTACTGCGTCCGGTGCCGGTGCGGTCGGCCCTCAGCAGGTCCCGCGCCGCGAGCGCCGCCATCCGCGCGCTGTCGGCGGGCCGGCCCGCGACGAACCCCACGGCCCCGCGCACCGCCGGGAGGCCGTGCCACGGAGCGGCGAGCCACCGGCGCCCGGAGCCGGTCATCGCGATCGTGCCGCGCGTGAACGGCCGGGGCCGCAACGCGCCGACGTCGGCCAGCCGCCGCAGCGCCGGATAGGCGGGCAACAGCACCTGGAACCCGCGGTCGAGGCGGAACCCGTCGACGACGTCGGTGCGCACCCGGCCGCCGACGTCGTCGCCCGCCTCCAGCACCGTGACCTCCGCCCCGGCCCGGCGCAACCGCCGCGCCGCGCTCAACCCCGCCAGCCCGCCACCCACGACGACGACGTCCATCCCGGTCTCCCTCCGTCCGGCGGGGAGTGCCCGGATCGCCCGCCGCCAACCACCGGGGCGCCGGATCTGGCACGATCGGGCCGTGGCCAGGACGCGGCGGGGGCGAGCGCTCGCGATGGCGGCCGCCCTGCTCCTGGTGCTCGCCGCCTGCAGCTCCGGGTTCGGCGACCTCCGGCTGCGGATCGCCGCGGGCAACCCCGGCGGGGTCTACGACAAGCTCGCCCAGACCCTCGCCACCGCATGGGCGGCCGGCCTGGACATCGACCGGCCCACCGTGCTGCAGACCCAGGGCTCGCCCGACAACCTCGACCGGGTGCTCGCCGGCCACGCCGACGTCGCGTTCGTCGCGGCCGACGTCGCCGCCGACCGCTACAAGAACGACCCGCGGCTGGCCACCCTCGCCCGGATCCACGACGACTACCTGCACATCGTCGTGCGCACCGACTCCGACATCCGGACCGTCGAGCAGCTGCGGGGCCGCAAGATCGCGATCGGCTCGCCGTCCTCGGGCGTCGAGTACATCGCCAGCCGGCTGCTGGAGGCGACCGGCCTCGCCGGCTCGGTCACCACCAGCGCGCGCGGGCTCGACGACTCGGTCAAGGCGCTGCTGAACGGCGACATCGACGCGTTCTTCTGGTCCGGCGGCCTGCCGACGCCGGTACTGGCGCGGTACAACGACAAGCAGTCCCTGCGCCTGCTCGACATCGCCGACGTGATGCCGAAGATGCAGGAGGTCAACCAGGTCTACGGCACCGCGTCCATCCCGGCCAGCACCTACAACCAGCCGGGCCCGGTGACCACGCTGCTGGTACCGAACTTCCTGGTCGTCCCGAAGTCGATGAGCGACGACGTCGCCGAGGCGCTGGTCCGCGGCCTGTTCGACGCCCGCCAGCAGCTGGCGGTGGCCAACCCGGCGGCCCTGTCGATCGACGTCCACCCGGGCATCGAAACCCAGCCGATCCCCCTGCACCCCGGGGCACTGCGCTACTACCGGGCCAAGAAGACCTAGACGGCCGGGAACGTCATCGCGATCCGCAGGCCGCCGCCCTCGGGCAGGTCCAGCGTCAGCTCGCCGTCGGAATGCGCGGTCAGCTCGCTGACGATCGCCAGGCCCAGCCCCGACCCCGGCACGTTCTGGTGCGCCGGGCTGCGCCAGAACCGGTCCAGCGCGCGGTCGAGCTCGTCGGCCGGCAGCCCCGGCCCGTGGTCGCGGACCGACAGGCGCACCCGGTCGCCGTCGCGCTCGACCGCGACCCGGATCTCGGTGCCGGAAGCGGTGAACTTCAGCGCGTTGTCGAGCAGCGCGTCCAGGATCGTCTCGGCGCCGCGCGGCGGCACGCGCACCCGGGCGCCGTCGCCGGCCGGGTCGACGACCAGCCGCACGTCCCGGGCCTCGCCGACCACCGACCAGTCGGCGACCCGCTCGGCGACGACGTCGTCCAGCACCACCGGGTCCAGCTCGCCGCCGGACGCCTCGGCGCGGGCCATCGAGAGCAGGCCGTCCAGGATCTGGTGCAGCCGCCCGGCGTCGACGCGCGCGGCTTCCAGGTCGGCGGCGGACTGCTCGTCGGCGACGTGACCGTCGAGGTTCCCGAGCCGGATCTTGAGCGCGGTCAACGGGTTGCGCAGCTGGTGCGAGGCGTCGGCGACGAACGCGCGCTGCGCGGCGAGCGCACTCGACACGCTCTCGGCCATCCGGTCGAAGGAGCGCCCGAGCTGCCGCAGCTCCGGCGGGCCGCCGCCCTCGCCCACCGGCTCGGCCTCCCGCCCGCTGACCACCGAGGCCACCAGCGCGCCGGTCGCGTCGTCGAGCCGCTTCACCGGCTTCAGGGTCCACCGGACCACCGGGATCGCCACGGCCAGCGCGACCACGAAGGCGAGGATGCCGCCCGCGGCGAGCAGCAGCCACCACCACAGCACGGCGGCGCGCTCGGAGTCGGTGGCGGACACGGTCAGCACCGCTCCGCGCACCTCCCCGTCGGCGAGAATCGGTTCGGCGAGCACCAGCGGCGTCGAGTCCCACGGCATCAGCACGCCGGCGGGCTGCGACCGGCGGCCGGCCAGCGCCTCGTGGACGGGGTCGCTGATCCGCTCGTCGCCGAGGTCGATCCGCGCGGCGGCCGGGCCGAGCGAAGTGACGACCGGCTTGCCGTCCTGGTCGACGACGACCACCTGGACGCCGTACACCTCGGTGTAGCGGCGCACGTCGGGCTCGATCAGGTACGGCTTGTTGTCCAGCAGCGGCCGCTGCGCCAGCGACGCGAACCGGGCGGTGTCGGTGAGCCGGTCGAGGAACAGGTCCTGCTGAGCGCCCGCGGCGATCGAGCTGGCCAGCGGGATGCCGAGGCCGAACACCAGCAGCGCGACCAGGGTCAGCACGATGCCCTGCAGCCGGACGCGCACGCCCTCAGCTCCGAGCGGCCTGGCCGCCGAGCCGGTAACCGACCCCGCGCACCGTCTCGATCAGCGCCGGGCGGCCCAGCTTCGTCCGCAACGTCGCGACGTGGACGTCCAGCGACCGGCTCTCCGCGGGACCCCGGTGCCCCCACACCTCGGTGAGCACGTGCTCGCGCGAGCACACCGCCCCGCGCGCGCCCGCCACGAGCGCGAGCACCTGGAACTCCTTGCGGGACAAGGCGATCGCGCGCCCGTCGACCAGCACCTCGTGCCGGGCGAGGTCGACGCTGACGTCACCCACCTTGATGACCACCGGCTCGGTGACCGCGTGTTCCGGACGGCGACGGCGCACCGCCTCGACCCGGGCGAGCAGCTCCTCGACGTCGTAGGGCTTGACGAGGTAGTCGTCGGCGCCCGCGCGCAGGCCCCGGATCCGGTCGTCGACCTCGCCGCGGGCCGACACCACGATGATCGCGACGTCGCTGACCGCGCGGATCTGGGTGCACAGGGTCACGCCGTCGATGTCCGGCAGGCCGAGGTCCAGAAGGATGACGTCGACCTCGTGCACGCGCTCGAGCACCCCGGCGCCGGTGGCCAGCCGGGCGATCGCGAGGCCGCGGCGGGCCAGCGCCGGGATGAGCGCGCCCGCGACCCGGTCGTCGTCCTCCACCAGCAGCACCCGCACCCGTCCGCCTCCCATGGTGACCTGCTCCACCGGCCGGTAGCGCCGAACTCTAGGACCTCCCGGCGCCGGGCGCACGGGCCACCCGGACGGTCACGTTCGGTGACCATCCGGCGACCCGGGTGGCGGCCACCCCGATACCCCCCAAAATGGACATCGATACGCAGTTGAAACCCTAAGTATTGCTCAAGCGGCCTTGCCAGCCGGTGAAGCAACGGTAGGTTCTCGCCATCGCGTGGTGACCCACGCCGCATTCGAACGACCCTGGAGGCCAGATGACCGCGGAGGTGGCGGCGCCGATGATCAAGGCGTCCGCCGTGAACAAGTACTTCGGCGACCTGCACGTGCTCAGGGAGATCACGCTCGAGGTACCTCGCGGCCAGGTCGTGGTGGTGTTGGGACCGTCGGGGTCGGGCAAGTCGACCCTGTGCCGGGCGATCAACCGGCTCGAGCCGATCAACTCGGGCGAGATCGCCGTCGACGGCGTAGCGCTGCCCGCCGAGGGCAAGGCCCTGGCGGCCCTGCGGGCCGACGTCGGCATGGTGTTCCAGTCGTTCAACCTGTTCGCGCACAAGACGATCGTCGAGAACGTCATGCTGGCGCCGACGAAGGTCCGCAAGGCCTCGAAGGAAGACGCGCGCAAGACGGCGATGGAACTGCTGGAGCGCGTCGGCATCGCCGACCAGGCCGACAAGTACCCGGCGCAGCTTTCGGGTGGCCAGCAGCAGCGCGTCGCGATCGCGCGGGCGCTGGCGATGCGGCCCAAGGTCATGCTGTTCGACGAGCCGACCTCGGCGCTGGACCCGGAGATGGTCCAGGAGGTCCTCGACGTCATGACCGGCCTCGCCAAGGACGGCATGACGATGCTGGTCGTCACCCACGAGATGGGCTTCGCCCGCCGGGCAGCCGATCGGGTGATCTTCATGGCCGACGGCGAGATCGTCGAGGACACGACGCCGGAAGAGTTCTTCACCGCGCCGAAGAGCGAGCGCGCGAAGGACTTCCTCGGCAAGATCCTGACCCACTGAGAGAACGTTCCGCGCCGCCGTTCGCGTCGCGGGTGACGACACACAGGAGAGATTCACATGAGGATCCGCACCCTCGCGGTGGGACTGCTCGTCGGTGGTCTGACGTTGACCACCATGACCGCCTGCGGCAAGGAAGGCACGCCGACCACGCCGGGCTCGGGTGACCAGAGCGGCACGAACGCCGCCGCGCTGCCGACCTACCCGGTGGCGACCGGCGTCGACCTGGCCGGCTCCCCGGTGTTCGCGAAGATGAAGTCGGCGGGCGCGCTGACCGTCGGCGCCAAGGACGACCAGCCCGGCCTGGGCCAGAAGGACCCGACGACCGGCAAGTTCGGCGGCTTCGACATCGAGATCGCGAAGCTCGTCTCGGCCGGCCTCGGCTTCGACCCGGAGAAGATCACCTTCCGCACGGTCGACTCCGGCGCCCGCGAGCAGACGATCGCGAACGGCGACGTGAACTACTACGTCGGCACCTACTCGATCACCGACAAGCGCAAGGCGCTCGTCTCCTTCGCCGGCCCGTACTTCGTGGCCGGCCAGGACCTGCTGGTGCGCAAGGACGACGCGTCGATCACCAGCAAGGACACCCTCAAGGGCAAGAAGGTCTGCTCGGTCACCGGCTCGACCCCGATCCAGAAGGTCCGCCAGGACAACCTGACCGAGGCCGGCAACATCGTCGAGTTCCAGAAGTACTCGCAGTGCGTCGAGAAGCTGCTGTCGAAGGACGTCGACGCCGTCACGACCGACGACGCGATCCTCAAGGGCTACGCGGCCCAGGACTCCGAAAACCTGAAGGTCGTCGGCCAGCCCTTCTCCACGGAGAAGTACGGCATCGGCCTGAACAAGGACGACAAGGTCCTGCGCGACAAGGTCAACGAGCTCCTGCAGAAGGCGCTGGACGACGGCACCTGGGACAAGATCTACGCCGCGACGCTCGGCAAGTCCGGTTCGCCGGCCAAGAAGCCGACCCTCGAGAAGTACTGACCTGACACAAGGCCGGTGGATCGGGTTTCCCGGTCCACCGGCCTTCTCCATCCACCACCACTTCACCTGACCACGGCCGCGGGGAAGGCTCCATGGACGTCCTGCTCAACAACCTGGACCTGTTCGGTCCGTTCTTCCTCCGCACGATCGAACTGTTCGTGCTCTCCGCCGTCGGCAGCCTGATCTGGGGCACCATCCTGGCGATGCTGCGGGTGAGCCCGGTGCCCGTCTTCCGCGCCATCGGCACGGCGTACGTGACGATCGCCCGGAACACGCCGCTCACGCTGGTGTTCGCGTTCTTCGTGTTCGCCTACCCGCTGCTCGACATCGTCAAGGTCGACTACTTCCCGGCCGCGGTGATCGCGCTGACCATGTACACCTCGGCGTTCATCTGCGAGGTCGTGCGCTCGGGCATCAACACCGTGCCGGTCGGCCAGGCCGAGGCGGGCCGCGCGCTGGGGCTGACCTTCGGCCAGATCCTCGGCCAGGTCGTGCTGCCGCAGGCGCTGCGCTCGGTCGTGCCGCCGCTGATCAGCACCCTGATCGCGCTGCTGAAGAACACCACCATCGCCGCCGGTTTCTCGGTCGGCGAGGCCGGCGCGATCCGCGCGTACCTGTCCGAACGCGGTGAGAGCCAGCTGGTCGGCCTCCTGTGGGTGGCCCTCGGCTTCATCATCCTGGTCGCCGTGCTGTCGTTCGTCCAACGCAGCCTGGAGAAGCGCTGGAGCGTGGCCCGATGAGCAACGTCCTGTTCGACGTCCCGGGCCCGAAGGCCCGGCTGCGGTACCGGACCTACGCGGTCGTCGGCACCCTCGTCGTCGCCGCGTTCATCGGCTACATCGGGTGGCGGTTCTACGACAGCGGCCAGTTCACCGCCCGCAAGTGGGAGTGGCTGCAGTACTCGCAGGTCCAGTCGGACCTCGCCAACGCGGTGCTCCAGACGCTCGAAGCGTTCGCGGCGGCGGCCGTGCTGGCCCTGGTCTTCGGGGCGATCTTCGCGGCCGGGCGGCTGTCCGACCACGCGTGGATCCGCGGGATCGCCGGGTTCGTCGTCGAGTTCTTCCGCGCCATCCCGGCGCTGATCCTGATGTTCCTGTTCTACTTCGGCCTGCCGACGCTCGGCGTGCCGACGACGCCGTTCCTCGGCGTGGTGTTCGGCCTGACGCTGTACAACGGCTCGGTGCTCGCGGAGGTCTTCCGCGCGGGCATCCAGTCGCTGCCGAAGGGCCAGAGCGAAGCTGCGTACGCCCTGGGCATGCGCAAGACGCAGGTCATGTTCCTGGTGCTGCTGCCCCAGGCGATCCGGGCGATGCTGCCGACGATCATCAGCCAGCTCGTCGTGCTGCTCAAGGACACCGCGCTCGGCTTCATCATCACGTTCCAGGAGCTGCTGTACTACGCGCGCTACATCGGCTCGCAGGGCGCGTTCGGCCGGCCGATCGTGCCGTCGACGATCGTGGCGACCGGCATCTACGTCGTGATGTGCCTGCTGCTGACGGCGCTGGCGACGTACCTGGAGCGGCGCAACCGGCGCAGCAAGAAGGTCGTGGGCACCACCCCGCCGACGGCGGCGCAGGAAGCCGTCGCCGCGTCCGCCTGAGTCACCCTTGGCGAGGCCCCCGGGATCCGTCCCGGGGGCCTTGTCCTGTCCCGGGGTCTCCCCTAGCGTCGGGTCCATGGGTGTCGCACTGGTGACCGGGAGTTCACGAGGGCTGGGCCGGACCATCGCCCGGCGGCTGGCCCGCGACGGGTTCGCGGTGGCGGTGAACGCGCTGCACGACGATCCCGACCTCGAGACCGCCGCGGAGGGCGTCCTCGCCGAAGGCGGCAAGGCCGCCGCCTTCGCCGCCGACGTGACCGACCGGCACCAGGTCGGCGAGCTGGTCGACGCGGTGACGGCGTTGCTGGGCCCGATCAGCGTCCTGGTCCTCAACGCCACGGGCCCGCAGCCGGACGTCTTCCTGTCCGAAGTGGACTGGCCGGACCACCTGGGTCACCTGGACTTCTTCGTGCAGTCGCCGGTGCTGCTGGGCCACGCGGTGCTGCCGGGCATGCGCGCTCGCGGCTACGGCCGGATTATCCACATCGACTCCGAGGTCGCCGAGCGCCCGCCACCCGGCCGCTCGGCGTACGCCACGGCCAAGGCGGCCCAGGTTGGCCTGGCCCGCGCGTGGGCCCGCGAACTGGCCCCGGACGGCATCACGGTCAACTCGGTGGCGCCGGGCTTCGTCCCGGTCGAGCGCCACGCGGAGGTCCCGGAAGCCGAGCGCGAGGCCTACCTTTCGGGGGTGCCGGTGGGCCGGCTGGGCACCCCGGAGGACGTCGCGGCGGCGGTGAGCTTCTTCGCGTCGAAGGACACGGGCTTCATCACCGGCCAGCGCCTCCTGGTCGACGGCGGCCGCGCCCTCGGCTGATCCCGCGCCGGTCAGGTCGCCTTCCGCCGGTTGACCTGCAGCACCCCCAGCACCGCGAGGACGAGCACCAGGGCCAGCGCGAGCGCCGTCCACATCGCGACGTGCAGCTGAAGCAGCCCGCCCGCGAACGCGCCCGCCAGCATCGCGCCCACGGCGGCCACCTTCCGCAGCGGGTGCGCCCCCTCGCCGCCGGCGACCTTCGAGTCCGCCGCGAAGCCCGTCAGCGTCATCGTCAGGACCGTCGTCGTCAGGTCGGGCGCACCGATCCGGCGGACGGCCGCGTTCTGCAGGCCCATCGCCACGCCCAGCACGACGATCAGCAGCTCGCTGCCCGGCCGCGTGCCGCTGCCGAGGGTCGCCGCCAGCACCACCGCCACCGCGATCAAGGCCGCCTGGGCCAGGGTCGCCTGGCGGAGGGTGTCGTGGTCGTCCTCGCGGCGGGCCAGCCGCCCGCCGGCGAGCGCGCCCGCCAGGAACGCCAGCACCGCCGTCAGCGACGCGAGCACCGACAGCGTCGCCTCCCCCGCCGCCGCGAACCCGAGGAAGACGACGTTGCCGGTCATGTTGGCCACGAACACCCGGCCCAGCCCGAGGAAGCTGACGGCGTCGACGACCCCGGTCACGACGGTCAGCGTCAGCAGCAGGGCGGCCAGGTCCCGCGGTTTCGGTTCAGCCATGCGCGCAGTCAACCACCGCGCGGGTCAGCGCGCGGTGCCCGAGCGCGTCGGTGCTGTCGACGAACTGGTCGCTCGCCCCGATCAGCAGCTCGAACGACGTCCCGGCGAGCAGCGGCGGGGCGGGACGTCATGAAAGGGTCGTTCATGACGTCGCCAACCCCCGCCCAACGTCGCGAATGACTCATTCGGGACCTCCGGCGCCCCCAATGACTCATTCGCGACACCCGACTCGCATGCTTCCCCACGATTCCGGTGGCCCGAACAGATTTTCGATCGCGCGGCCCTTTACAGAGAAATCCGCTACTGGCTTACTAACTGGCGAAGCGCTCTTCGTCGTGCGAAGCTGCTTCGCAGCACTTCGCGAGCGGAATCCGTTGTCACACAGGCGGAACACTGACCTCCTTGCGGTGAATCCCTGCGCGGCTTGGGGTGTTTTGTCGGGGGTCGCCTCTACCGTGCGGGCATGACCGAAAAGAGCACGGTGCGCACCCGCGAAATGGCCGTGGAGCTGAAGGCACAACGTGAACTGAAGCAGCTGACGCTGCGAGAGGTGGCCCGTCGCGCGGACTGGTCGGCCTCGAAGGTGTCGGCGTGGGAGAACGGTCGCCGCATCGCGCCGATCGACGCGGCGATCTACCTCGCCCACTGCGGCACCAAGGCCACCGAACGCTCGAGGCTCCTCGAACTGGCGAAGCCGCCGGGCGACCTGTACTGGGTACGCCCGTACTTCGACAAGCTCGTCGACCCGATGAAGTCCCTCATCATCCAGGAAAACCTCGCGGACAAGATCGTCTACTACAGTCCGGCCGCCCTCCCCGGGATGTTGCAGACGGAGGAGTACGTCCGCACCTGCTTCGAACTGACCGGGCGCTACACCACCGAGCGCTTGGGTGTACTGACGCGAGCGCGCGTCGATCGGCAGCACCTGCTCCAACGCCGGGAAGCGGCCAGCTGCACCTTCTTCGTGCACGAGCGGGCACTGCGCTCGGTCGTGGGCGGGCCGGAACTCATGCACGAGCAGCTGCAGAACCTCGTCCTCACCACGAATCTGCCGCATTGCGTCATTCGCGTGGTGCCGGAGTCGGACCCGACGTTCCGGGTGCTCACCACGACGTTCACCGTCATGGAGTTCCCCGAACACCCGCCGGTGGTCTACGAAGAGACCTACACCGCCGGGCTGTTCGTGGACGACCGCGTCGCCGTCGAAGCGTTCTACATCCTCGTGACGCGGCTGGAACAGGCGGCGCTTTCCGAGGGACAATCGAGGGACTGGCTCGTCCGGTTCGCGGACGGGTACGAACGCATGAGGGAGTGATCCATGACGCCCCACGGCCGGACCTGGTTCAAGAGCAGCTACAGCGAAGGGCAGGAGCACCAGACTTGCGTGGAGATCGCGCTACACGAGACCGGCACCGCGGTCCGTGACTCCAAGGCCCCGGAGGCCGGGCACCTCACCGTCCCCCACCGGGCGTGGTCCGGACTCCTCACCTCGCTTCGCTGACCCGTTTCCCGTCGTGCCAGACGGCACGAACCCGGCCCGGCAAGTCCGTCACGTCCAGGTCCGGGCCGTCGAGCAGCACGACGTCCGCGCGCAGGCCCGGCTCGACACGGCCACGGTCGTCGTCGAGCCGGAGCAGGCGGGCCGCCTCGGACGTGGCTGCCTTCAAGGCCGCCGCGTCGCCGAGGACTTCGGCCAGCAACCGCAGCTCGGTCGTCAAGTCGACATGGGGCCGCGGGGCGAGGTCGGAACCCGCCGCGATCCGGACGCCCGCCTCCACCGCGAGGCGCAGCGAACGCCGGTGCGCGCCGGCGAAGTCGGTGTCGCTCATCGGCGACAGCGTCGGCACGTACCAGGCGTTCGCCAGGGCCGCGACGGCGTCGTCGTCGAGGAACGTGCCGTGCTCGATGCTGCGCACGCCGGCGCGGGCCGCCGACACCACCGCCGCCGCCGTGTGCGCGTGGGCCAGCACGTCGCGGCCGCAGCGGCCGGCCTCGTCGACCACGGCGGCGAGCTCGTCGTCGGTCGGGCGGACGTCCACGCCCGCGCGGACCGCCCGCATCGAGCCGCTCGCGCCGAGCTTGATCCAGTCGGCGCCCGCCCGCACCATCCGGCGCACGGCCGCGCGGGCGGCGTCCGGCCCGTCGAACAGCGGGTCCGGCAGCGACGGGTCGCCGTAGTTGTCGACGGCGCCCGCGGCCGGGTCCCACGGGTCGCCGAGCCCGCCGGTCTGCCCCAGCTGACGCAGGCTGACCAGCAGGTCCGGTCCGGTGACCCACCCCTGAGCGAGCGCGTGCTTGAACCCGGCGTCGGCGCCCCAAGCGTCCCGCACGGTGGTGATCCCGCGCGCCAGCAGCCGGCGCAGCACCGGCACGGCCTCGAGGATGCGCGCGCTGCGCGGCAGCGACTCGGGCCGCCGGAACGCGACGTGCACGTGACAGTCGATGAGCCCGGGGATCAGCAGCCCACCGGAACAGTCGACCCGCTCCTCACCGTCGAGGCCCAGGCCGACCTCGGCGATCCGCGAGCCGTCCAGCCGGACGTCCGCGCGGGTCGTCTCGCCGGTTTCGGGGTCGAACACGCGCGCTCCGGCGAGCAGCGTCACGCGAGTTCCTTGCGGTAGATGAGGAAATCGCACGGCGTGGCCAGCGACGGCGCGAGGTGCGGGTAGTCCGCGGCGAGGTCGGCGCGGTGCGTGACGCGGTAGCCGAGCCGGTCGTACCACTCCCCGAGGAACTGCTTCGCCGGATGCGTCCACTCCCGCGGCACGAGCAGTTCCAGCTGCATCTCGCGGCAGCCCGCGTCCCGGCTCGCCCGCTCGGCGAACGTCACGAGGTCCCGCCCGATGCCGAGCCCACGCCGCGCCGGGTCGGCCGCGAGCATACCGAACTCGCCGGTCGCCTCGTCGAGCCGCTGGATGCGCACCGATCCGGCGAGGTCACCGTCCACGAAGACCGCGGCGATCTCCCCGGCCCGCACGAAGCCGGCCACCTCGTCGGTGGACGTCCGGTCGGTGCTGCCGAGCCAGAGCCCCTTCTCGGACTCGGCGTAGACCTGGTTGACGAGAGCGGTGACCCGCGCGATCACCGCGTGGTCAGCCTCGGACGGCAAGAACTCGATTCCCCGACGCGATTCGGCTTCCACGAGATCTCATCCTGCCACGCCCATCGATGCGACGGCAGGGAATCAAGTGCCCGAGAGCGTGGACAAGCACGAACTGCGACTGATCACCCCTCGCCGTAACGACGCTCGCGAACCGGCGACCGCCGCCTCCAGGGCGGCCAGTACACGGTTCGCGAGCGTCGAACGGGACAGCGTCACTGATCGCGGCGGAAGAGCTTGTTGCCCAGCCACACGATCGGGTCGTACTTGCGGTCGGCGACGCGCTCCTTCATCGGGATGAGCGCGTTGTCGGTGATGTGGATACCTTCCGGGCAGACCTCACTGCAGCACTTGGTGATGTTGCAGTAGCCGAGGCCGTGCTCGTCCTGCGCCGCGTCACGCCGGTCCGCGACGTCGAGCGGGTGCATCTCCAGCTCGGCGATGCGCATCAGGTACCGCGGCCCGGCGAAGGCTTCCTTGTTCTCCTCGTGGTCGCGGACCACGTGGCAGGTGTTCTGGCACAGGAAGCACTCGATGCACTTGCGGAACTCCTGCGACCGCTCGACGTCCACCTGCTGCATCCGGTACTCACCGGGCTTGAGGTCCGCGGGCGGGGTGAACGACGGGATCTCGCGCGCCTTCGTGTAGTTGAAGGACACGTCGGTGACGAGGTCGCGGATCACCGGGAACGTCCGCATCGGCGTCACCGTGATCACCTCTTCCTCGGTGAACGTCGACATCCGCGTCATGCACAGCAGGCGCGGCTTGCCGTTGATCTCCGCCGAGCACGAACCGCACTTGCCCGCCTTGCAGTTCCAGCGCACCGCGAGGTCCCCTGCCTGCGTGGCCTGCAGCCGGTGGATGATGTCGAGGACGACCTCGCCCTCGTTCACCTCCACCGTGAAGTCCTCCAGGGCGCCGCCCGTGTCGTCGCCGCGCCAGACCCGGAAACTCGCCTTGTAGCTCATGCCTTGCTCCCGGGGTGCGCCTCGAGCTCGTCGTCGGTGTAGTACTTCCCGAGCTCGCCGAACTCGAACAGCTCCAGCAGGTCCTGCCGCAGCGGCAGCTGCTCCTTCACCACGACGCCGACGTCCGGGACGACCGGGTTGTCGCCCTCGGCTGCCGAGCACACCAGCAGCTTGTGACGCCACTCGGCGTCCATGCCCGGGAAGTCGTCCCGCGTGTGCCCGCCACGGCTCTCGGTTCGCGTCAGCGCGGCCTTCGCGACGCACTCGCTGACCATCAGCATGTTGCGCAGGTCGATCGCGAGGTGCCAGCCGGGGTTGAACTGCCGGTGGCCTTCCACCGTGACGCGCAGGATCCGCTGCCGCAGCTCGGCCAGCTTCGTCAGCGCCTGCTCGATCTCGCCGGCCTTGCGGATGATGCCGACCAGGTCGTTCATCGACTGCTGCAGCTCGGTGTGCAGGGTGTACGGGTTCTCGGCCGTGGTGCCCTCGGCCGGGTCGAACGGCGCGAGCGCCATCTTCGCCGCGGCGTCCACATCGGACTGCGCGACCGCGGGCCGGTCGGCCAGGCCGAGCACGTACTCCGCGGCGCCGAGTCCCGCGCGGCGGCCGAACACCAGCAGGTCGGACAGCGAGTTGCCGCCGAGCCGGTTGGATCCGTGCATGCCGCCCGAGCACTCGCCGGCGGCGAACAGGCCGGGCACGCTCGCCGCGGCCGTGTCCGGGTCGACCTCGATGCCGCCCATGACGTAGTGGCAGGTCGGGCCGACCTCCATCGGCTCCGCCGTGATGTCGACGTCCGCCAGCTCCTTGAACTGGTGGTACATCGACGGCAGCCGCTTTTTGATCTCCTCGGTCGGCAGCCGGCTCGCGATGTCGAGGAAGACGCCGCCGTGCGGGGAGCCGCGCCCCTCCTTGACCTCGGAGTTGATCGCGCGGGCCACCTCGTCGCGGGGCAGCAGGTCCGGCGTGCGCCGGTTGTTGTCCGCGTCGGCGTACCAGCGGTCGGCTTCCTCTTCGCTTTCGGCGTACTGGCCCTTGAAGACCTCGGGCACGTACTCGAACATGAACCGCTTGCCTTCGGAGTTCTTGAGCACGCCGCCGTCACCGCGCACGCCTTCGGTGACGAGGATGCCCTTGACGCTCGGCGGCCAGACCATCCCGGTCGGGTGGAACTGGACGAACTCCATGTTGATCAGGTTCGCGCCCGCCCGCATGGCCAGCGCGTGGCCGTCCCCGGTGTACTCCCACGAGTTCGACGTCACCTTGAACGACTTGCCGATGCCGCCGGTGGCGAGCACGACCGCGGGCGCCTCGAACAGGATGAAGCGGCCGCTCTCGCGCCAGTAGCCGAACGCGCCGGCGATCTTCCCGTCGGTGGTGAGCAGCTCGGTGACCGTGCACTCGGCGAAGACCTTGATCTTCGCTTCGTAGTCACCGGTCTCGGCGAAGTCCTCCTGCTGCAGCGAGACGATCTTCTGCTGCATCGTGCGGATGAGCTCGAGACCGGTGCGGTCACCGACGTGCGCCAGCCGCGGGTAGGTGTGCCCGCCGAAGTTGCGCTGGCTGATCCGGCCGTCGGCGGTGCGGTCGAACAGCGCGCCGTAGGTCTCCAGCTCCCAGACGCGGTCGGGCGCCTCCTTGGCGTGCAGCTCGGCCATCCGCCAGTTGTTGAGGAACTTCCCGCCGCGCATGGTGTCGCGGAAGTGGACCTGCCAGTTGTCGTTCGAGTTCGCGTTGCCCATTGACGCCGCGCAGCCGCCCTCGGCCATCACCGTGTGCGCCTTGCCGAACAGGGACTTGCACACGACCGCTACGCGGAAGCCACGTTCTCTGGCCTCGATCACCGCGCGCAGGCCGGCACCACCGGCACCGATCACCACCACGTCGTAGCTGTGCCGTTCGACCTCGGTCATGTAGGAATTCCACCTCGGAAATGGGGACGTCGTTGTCGGGAAGGGCGGGGCGTCAGTTCACGAATCTCAGGTCCGAGATCGCCCCGCTGGCCACGAGCATGACGTAGAAGTCGGTCAGCACCAGCGTGCCGAGCGTCGTCCAGGCCAGCGCCATGTGGCGGGTGTTGAGTTTGGTCACCTGGGTCCAGATCCAGTACCGCACCGGGTGCTTGGAGAAGTGCTTCAGCCTGCCCCCGGTGACGTGCCGGCACGAGTGGCAGGAAAGCGTGTAGGCCCAGAGCAGGACGACGTTGGCGAGCAGGACGAGGTTGCCCAGCCCGAAGCCGAAGCCGCCGGTCTTCCCGTGGAACGCCGTGATCGCGTCGTAGGTGTTGACCAGCGAGACGACCAGCGCGACGTAGAAGAAGTAGCGGTGGACGTTCTGGATGATCAGCGGCAGCCGCGTCTCGCCGGTGTACTTCGCCTTCGGTTCCGCGACCGCGCAGGCGGGCGGGGAGAACCAGACGGCCCGGTAGTAGGCCTTGCGGTAGTAGTAGCAGGTCAGGCGGAACCCGAGCAGGAACGGCAGCACGACGAACCCGAGCGGGATGAACCCGGGCAGGTCGCCGAACCAGTGGCCGAAGTGGCTCGAGCCCTCTACGCAGGACGTGGACAGGCAGGGTGAGTAGAACGGCGTCAGGTAGTGGTAGTCGGGCACCCAGTACGCGGTGCGCACGAACGACCGGACCGTCGCGTAGATGATGAACGCGGCGAGCCCGAGCACGGTCAGCAGCGGCTGGAGCCACCACCGGTCCGTGCGGAGGGTGCGCTCGGCGATCCGGGCCCGCTTCGGGGACCGGACGCCGGTGCCGACGCCGTTGTCAGCCGGAGCGCTCACCGCTGGTCGCGCTTGTAGCCGCCGACGCCTTCGTCGTCCGCGCCGTGCCACAGCGCGGGGTCGTACGGCGTGTCGGGCACTTGCACCCGCTCGGTGGGCTTCGCCTGGGACGGCACCGCCAGTGGCGTGCCGTCGAGGTCCGCGGTGTCGATGTCGAGGCGCTCCACGTCGTTGGCGAGCCGGCGGACCGCGGAAGCGTCGCCGTAACGAGAGCGCAGTGCGCCGACGCACTGCCTGAGCTGGCCGATGGTTCGCCGCAGCTCGGCGATCTCGGAGGTGGACATCATTCCTCCCGGGTGGTGGTGGGGCTGGCAGGGAACCGGCCGGGCGATCGCTCGCCGTAGGGCTTTGCCACGCGTCGTGCAGATGTGACAACTAGCACACTAACGGTTCCCCGGGTGATCGGGGTCACGCGGGTGGATCTTCTGAATCGATTTTGATTCGGCGTTTTCCCGAGGTACTGTGGCCAGAGTCACGACCCAGAGGCGCCAGCGCTGCCGTCCCGCGGACCACCACACACCAGTGATCCGGAGCCGGACATGAGCCCCACTCCCACCACGCTGCACCCGGTCGTCGCAGAGGTCACCGCCCGCATCGCCGCGCGCAGTGCCCCGACCCGCACCGCCTACCTCGAGCGCATGGCCGCCGCCCACGCCGAAGGCCCGGTCCGCCGCGGCCTCGCGTGCAGCAACCTCGCCCACGGCTTCGCCGCCATGGAAGGCGCCGACAAGGAGGCGCTGCGGGCCGCGCGCGCTCCCGGCGTCGCGATCGTCTCGTCCTACAACGACATGCTCTCGGCGCACCAGCCGATGCAGGAGTACCCGGCCTGGCTGAAGAAGTCCGTGCGCGCCGCCGGGGGTGTCGCCCAGTTCGCGGGCGGCGTGCCCGCGATGTGCGACGGCATCACCCAGGGCCGCGCCGGCATGGAGCTGTCCCTGTTCAGCCGCGAGGTCATCGCGATGTCGACGGCGATCGCGCTCTCGCACGACATGTTCGACGCGGCCCTGCTGCTGGGCGTCTGCGACAAGATCGTGCCCGGCCTGCTGATCGGCGCGCTGTCGTTCGGGCACCTGCCGGCCCTGCTGGTCCCGGCCGGCCCGATGAACTCCGGGCTGCCGAACAAGGAGAAGGCGCGCGTCCGGCAGCTGTACGCCGAAGGTCTCGCGACCCGCGAAGACCTCCTGGACGCCGAAGCGGCGTCGTACCACTCGGCCGGCACCTGCACCTTCTACGGCACGGCCAACTCCAACCAGATGGTCGTCGAGGTGATGGGGCTGCACCTGCCCGGCGCCAGCTTCGTCCAGCCGGGTTCGTCTTTGCGTCGCGCTTTGACCGAGGAAGCCGGGCGGCGCGTCGTCGCGATCTCGCGCGGCGAGGAGTACACGCCGGTCTCGCGGATCCTCGACGAAAAGGCGTTCGTCAACGGCGTCATCGCGCTGCTCGCCACCGGCGGGTCGACCAACCACACGATGCACCTGGTCGCCGTCGCCGCGGCCGCGGGCATCCAGCTGACCTGGGACGACTTCTCCGAACTCTCGGCCGTCGTGCCGCTGCTGGCGCGGGTCTACCCGAACGGCAGCGCCGACATCAACCACTTCCACGCCGCCGGCGGCATCCAGTTCCTGGTCGGCACGCTGCTCGACGCCGGGCTGCTGCACGAAGACGTCCACACCGTGGCCGGCTTCGGGCTGCACCGCTACCGGGCCGAGCCGATCCTGTCCGACGGTGAGCTGGTCTGGCGCGACGTGCCCACCCACAGCCTCGACGAGGAGGTGCTGCGCCCGGCGTGGCGCCCGTTCGCCGCGGACGGCGGCCTGCGGATGGTCGAGGGCAACCTCGGCCGCGCGGTGGTCAAGGTGTCCGCGGTGGCGCCCGAGCATCGGGTCGTCCAAGCGCCGGCGCGGGTGTTCACCACCCAGGAGGCGTTCACGGCCGCGTTCCAGGCGGGCGAGCTGGACCGCGACGTCGTCGTGGTGGTCCGGCAGCAGGGCCCGCGGGCGAACGGCATGCCGGAGCTGCACGGCCTCACCCCGGCGCTGGGCGTGCTGATGGACCGCGGGCACGCCGTGGCGCTGCTCACCGACGGCCGGATGTCGGGCGCGTCGGGCAAGATCCCGGCCGCCATCCAGGTGACGCCGGAAGCCGCGGCGGGCGGCCCGATCGCGCGGATCGCCGACGGCGACGTCATCCGGCTCGACGCTTCCTCGGGCTCTCTCGACGTCCTGGTCGGTGACGAAGAACTCGCCCTCCGTGAGCTTGTGGACGGACCGCCGTCCGAAGCATCCTGGACCGGCACCGGCCGAGAGCTGTTCGCCGCGTTGCGCCGTGCCGTCGGCCCCGCTGACCAGGGCGCATCCGTGTTCGGCGGCTTGACGCCGGAACACTTCGGAACGCCCGCTTTCGCAACCCAGGAGGTCGGTCAGTGACCACCGGTCAGGACCTGCTCGAGCTGTCCCCCGTGATGCCCGTCGTCGTGATCGACGACGCCGCCGACGCGGTGCCGGTCGCCCGGGCCTTGCTCGCCGGCGGGATCGGGGTCATCGAGCTGACCCTGCGCACCCCGGCGGCGCTGTCCGCGATCGAGCGCGTCGCGGCCGAGGTGCCCGACATCGTCATCGGCGCCGGCACCATCACCTCGCCGGACCAGGCGAAGCAGGCCGCCGACGCGGGGGCGAAGTTCCTCGTGACGCCCGGCTGCACCGACGTCGTCGTCGACGCGTGCTTCGAGACCGGGCTGCCGTTCCTGCCCGGCGCGAGCACGGTGTCGGAAGCGATGAAGCTGGCTGAACGCGGGCTGACGGCGCTGAAGTTCTTCCCGGCGGAGGCGTCCGGTGGGGTCGCGTACCTGAAGTCGATCGCGGGTCCGTTGCCCGGCCTGAAGTTCTGCCCGACCGGCGGGATCACGGTGGCTTCGGCCCCTTCGTATCTGGCGCTGCCGAACGTCGGCTGCATCGGCGGCTCGTGGCTGACGGCCTCGCTCGATTTCGCGAAGATCGAAAAACTGGCCGCCGAAGCCGCCAAGCTGTAGCCGAGATCACCCCGGGAATTCCGGACCCGAACGGCCGAATCGGCGTCCGGATTCCGGGAGTGCCGTTCCCAAGCGCTGGAACGGTACTCCCAACGGGTGTGGCGGCGGTCATGGGTTCCGCCGTTTGTGCCAGTGATCGGTCCATTTGCCTGACAGTCGGTGATTCACCCCCTGTTATCGTTCCTCCTCGCTGTTTCGAGCGAGGAGAACCGGTGTCCCTGACCGATGTGGTCGCCCCCAGTCCTGCCCCCGAGAACGTCGCCGCCCTCATCGGCGAACGGCTTTCCCTGTCCGCCCTCCACCAGCTGGGCGGCACCCTCGGTGGCTATTCCTTCGTCAAGGTCGTGGTGGACCGGGAAAACTCGGTCATCCACTTCCTGAACGACGCGCGCCATTCCTTTCACGCGATCTATATCGGGGAAGAGATCCTCGGCGTCCCCGAAGAACGGGTGCGCGCCGAGATCGATGCCTACAACCAGGACTTCTACCACGCGCCGGACCGCCGCTTCCTGCTCGGCATCCTCGCCCTCCACCCGCAGATGCTTTCGCTGGAGACGGTCGAGGTCGACACCATGCCGGCCGAGCTGATCCGCGAGTTCCACGCCTTCGTGGCGCGGTACGTCGACCCCGCGCTGCCGCTGGTGTTCAAGCCGGCCAACCAGCTGCAGGAGCGGATCGTCCGGGAGATCCCGCCGAGCGAGCTGCCCCGCGTGTTCGCGCACGAGCTGTTCTCGACGGCGCTGTTCGTCGCGCTGAACCCGGGCACGGCCACGGGCCGGTTGCGCGCGTTCCGCAGCGAGGCCGAGTACCGGGCCGCGACGCTGGACTGGTCGGACATCATCGTGATGGACCGCGTGCCCGACGACATCCCGCGGCTGGCGGGCATCGTCAACGCCCGGCACACGACGCCGTTGTCGCACACCAACGTGCTCGCCACCGGCTGGCAGATCCCGAACGCCGTCCAGCTCGGCGCCTTG
This sequence comes from Amycolatopsis sp. NPDC051061, assembly GCF_040682935.1. Classification (NCBI taxonomy): domain Bacteria; kingdom Bacillati; phylum Actinomycetota; class Actinomycetes; order Pseudonocardiales; family Pseudonocardiaceae; genus Amycolatopsis; species Amycolatopsis sp. NPDC051061. Next base: position 119,600 of record NZ_JBFBBZ010000022.1, on the reverse strand, counting down.
GCCGACGTCGAGCGCCGCGGGCTCGACGGCAAGTGGATCGAGTACACAGTGGACACCCAGGCGCTCTCGCTGCGGGAGGTCCCCGAGCCGGCCGTGGCGACGCCGCCGAGCTGGTACGCCCAGCGCGTCACGCTGGAGGAGCCGGAGTCCGAGCACCGCCCGATCGTGAACCTGGCGCGGCTGTGCGCGGCCGATCGCCACCGCTACGGCACCAAGGCGGCCAACCTCGGCGAGCTGCACCACGTGCTGGCGCACGGGTCGCAGCGCCTGCTCGGCTTCTACCAGGTGCCGCGGCCGCCGCGGGAGAACCTGCTGCCGTACCTGGCCCGGCTGCTGGACGTCCCCGCCTCGGGTTCCGACCTCGCCGCGGCCGCGCGTCGGCTGCTCGACGACCACGTCCGCGTGCCCCGCGGCATCGCGCTGCCGTTCTCGCTGCAGCGGCGGTTCCTGGAGTCGTCGCCGCGGATCCAGCAGGCCATCGGCAAGCTGAAGATGGCCCTGGAGCTGGACGCGCGGGAGATCGAGCCATTGTGCGTCGAGCTGCAGGGCCTGATCCGGTCGGCGCGGATGCCGGGCGCGCTGGCCGGCGAGATCGACTCCGCGCTCGTGTCGCAGCTGGCCGGCGTGCGGACGTTCGTCGTGCGCAGCTCGTCGAACGCCGAAGACCTGGCCGGGTTCTCCGCGGCCGGGATCTACGAGTCGCTCAACCACGTCACCACGGCCGAGCGGATCTTCGCCAGTGTCAAGGAAGTCTGGGCCTCGCTGGTGTCGGTGCGCAGCGTCCGGCTGCGGCGGCAGGCCGGGATCTCCCTCGACGAGTGCTACATGGGCGTGGTGATCCAGGAGCAGGTCGCGGCCGACTTCGGCGGCGTGCTGGTGACGACGAACCCGATGAACCGCGCGGACTTCCGCACGGTGTACGTCAACGTGTCGCCTCACGTGACCGACGTCGTCGAGGGGTCGGCCCTGCCGATGCAGTACCTGTACTCGACGGTCGAGGGCGGCGGCCGCACGGTGTCGCTCGGCGACGCCACCGAGGACCTCGACTCGCGCGCCCACGACCAGCTGCAACGGCTCGCGATCGCCGGCCGTCTGCTGCAGGGGCACTTCTCGCCCGACTACACCTTCGACTCGCCGGTGGACGTCGAGTGGCTCGCCGACGGCGACCACCTCCACCTCGTGCAGCTGCGTCCGTATTCTGTTTGAGCTTCCGGGAGACACGACCATGCTGGGCCTTCGCCTGCCCGCGAACCCCGCCGTCCGCCGCACCGTGCGGCTGACCTACGGGTTCCAGTTCTTCTTCGGCCTGCTGCTGTGGGTGCCGATCTTCTACCAGTACCAGAAGCTCCTCGGCCTGTCCGACGGCGAGATCTTCGGCATCCAGAGCATCTACTACATCGTGTTCTGCCTGCTGGAGATCCCGACCGGGATGATCGCCGACCGGTTCGACTACCGCACCTCGCTGGCGGCGGGCGCCGGCGTGCTCGTGGCGGCGAACCTCGTGCCGGTGTTCCTCGGCTCGTACCCGGGGTTCCTGCTGCACTTCATCCTGATCGCGCTGGCCCGGTCGCTGGTGTCCGGCGCACAGAGCGCGTACCTCTACGAGTACCTGCACGCTTCCGGTTCGGGCGAGCACTACTTGCGCGTCGAAGGCGTCGGTCGCGCGTTCAGCCTGGTCGGCAAGATCGTGTACTGGCCGGTGATCGGCCTGCTGATGACGTGGAACTTCTCCTCTCCGTATTGGTTGACGGCGATCAACGCGGGCATCGCGCTCGGGTTCGCCTTGAAGCTCCCCGCGATCCCGGGCGGCCGTCGTGTGCGTGACAAGACGGCCTCGCTGCTCGCCGGAGTCGGCGGCGCGCTTTCGGCGTTGCGTTCGTCGCGGTGGCTGATGTTGCTGATGGTGCAGGGCATCGCGATGTTCACGCTGGTCCGCATCTGCCAGGTGAACCTGTTCCAGCCGATCCTGGAGTCGAAGTCGCTGTCGGTGAACTGGTACGGCGCGGTGCTGGCCGCGATGACGGTCTTCGAGGCCCTGGGCGCGGCCCGCCCGCACCGGCTCCGCCGCGCGATCGGCCCGGTGGGGTCGGTGTTCACGCTGACGATCGTGATGGCGCTGTGTCTCGGTGTGGTCGTGTTCGTGGGTTCCTTCGCGACGGTGGTCCTGTTGTGCGTCTTCGCGGTGGCGACGGGGATTTCGTTCCCGGTGCAGAAGCAGCTGCTGAACGACTCGATCCCGGACTCCCGCTACCGCGCGACCCTGTTGTCGATGGAGTCCATTGTGGACCGCGCGGGGTGCGCCCTGGTGGCGGTGGCCCTGGGCGCGTACCTGGCGGCCGGGCAGCTGAACGAGTTCCTGGTGCTGTCGGCGGTGGTCACGTGCGTGGTGATGGGGTTGCTGGCGCTGCTGTTGCTGGCGGTCCGCAAGCACCGCTCGGACCGGCGCCGGCCGGCCGAACGGGAGGCGGTGCCGGCCACCACGGCGTGACGCGCCCGGCGAGCACCGGCGGCCGCCACGACCGGCCCGGCCGTCGTGGTCACCGAGCCGGGTTGGCCGATCCCGCTGTCCACACCTACCACCGTCCGGCGCGCTTTCCGCGCGCCGGACCCGCCGTCAGTCGATGTAGGCGTCGTCGAGCAAGGTGGACTCCGCGCCGTACTCGCGGAGTTCCTCCTTGATCACCGTGTACGCCAGCCCCTGCGGATATCCCTTGCGAGCCAGGAAACCGAGCAGCCGCCGCAGCGCTGTCTGCTCATCGACGTTGCCCAGGGACCCGAGGCGCTTGCGGACCAGTTCCCTGGCCATCTGCTCCTCGGACTCGCGATCGACCTCACCCGCCGCCTGCGCGGCGACTTCGTCGTCAACGCCCTTGCGCCGCAGTTCGGCCAGCAGCGCGGTGCGGGAGAGCCCCTGGGTCTCGTGCCGGGACTTCACCCACAACTCGGCGAACTCCGCGTCGTTCACCAACCCCGCCCGGTCGAGCTTGCCGAGCAGGGTTTCGCTGGTTTCCTCGTCGAACCCCTTGCGGTGCAACGCCTGCCGGAGCTCCTCCTGAGTGCGCGCACGCACGGCCAGGAGGTCGTAACAGATCTCCTTGGCTTTCTTGTAGCGCTCCTCGGGAGGCAGCTCGGCCGGCGGAACCTTCGGCGCCCTCGCCACCCTCGATCACTCCTCGTTCTTCACAAGCCCAAAGCCACGCTCACCACACAACGCGACCACACCGGGAGTCCAGGGGTCGGCCCCCGGGAGGCACGATCAGAAGTCGACCGGCGCCGGCACGGCTTCGACGGCCTCGGCGTCGATCTGCGCGCCGATGCCCAGCTTCTCCTTGATCCGCTTCTCGATCTCGTTGGCGATGTCCGGGTTGTCGCGCAGGAACTTCCGCGCGTTCTCCTTGCCCTGGCCGAGCTGGTCGCCCTCGTACGTGTACCAGGCGCCGGACTTGCGCAGGATCGCCTGGTCGACACCCATGTCGATGAGCGAACCCTCGCGGGAGATGCCGTGGCCGTACAGGATGTCGAACTCGGCCTGCTTGAAGGGCGGGGCCATCTTGTTCTTCACGACCTTGACGCGGGTGCGGTTGCCGACCGGCTCGCCGCCGTCCTTGAGCGTTTCGATGCGGCGCACGTCGAGCCGGATCGAGGCGTAGAACTTCAACGCCTTGCCACCGGTCGTGGTCTCCGGGGAGCCGAACATGACGCCGATCTTCTCGCGCAGCTGGTTGATGAAGATCGCGGTGGTGCCGGAGTTGTTCATGGCACCGGTGATCTTGCGCAGCGCCTGGCTCATCAGGCGGGCCTGGAGGCCGACGTGCGAGTCGCCCATCTCGCCCTCGATCTCGGCGCGCGGCACGAGCGCGGCCACGGAGTCGATGACCAGGATGTCGAGCGCGCCGGAGCGGATCAGCATGTCCGCGATCTCCAGCGCCTGCTCACCGGTGTCCGGCTGGGAGACGAGCAGCGCGTCGGTGTCCACACCGAGCTTCTTGGCGTAGTCGGGGTCCAGCGCGTGCTCCGCGTCGATGAACGCCGCGATGCCGCCGTTGCGCTGTGCGTTCGCCACCGCGTGCAGGGCGACCGTGGTCTTACCGGAGGACTCCGGGCCGTAGATCTCGATGACCCGGCCGCGGGGCAGCCCGCCGATGCCGAGGGCGACGTCGAGGGCGATCGCGCCGGTGGGGATCACGGCGATGGGCGCGCGGCCCTCTTCGCCGAGGCGCATGACCGAGCCCTTGCCGTACTGCTTGTCGATCTGCGCGAGCGCGAGCTCGAGCGCCTTGTCCTTGTCGGGTGCTGCAGGCATGGAAGTCCACCTCGCTGGTCCGAGCCCCCGTCGAGGGCTCTCTGTGTCTGTTCTTCAGCTGTCCGGTCCGACGCTAGCGGCGGGGTCCGACAATTCCAGGCGCGGCGCCCAATCTGTGGATCGCTGGACCCGATGTGGACAACACCCTAGACGAACACCTGTTCGAGGTCGGCAGCGACACACCCTTGCGCTAGGGTTTTCGCCCACCCGGGTCGGCCCTGCGAGGATCCGCGCAGGTCAGCGCCGTTCACGGGGGACGTCGAAGGCGTCGCAGACCTCTCGCCAGACCTCTTTGGCCGGGATTCCCGCGGTCAGCGCCTGGTCGACGGTGCGGCCGCCGAGCCCGCTGAGCACGTGGTCCCTGGACAGCACCTGAGCCCGCCCAGGGCCGAACTCGTCGGCCATCAGCCGCCGGAAAACCGTGATCCGCATCGAACCCACTCTATCCGGAGGGCGCGAACGGTCCGTTCGCTGCCCGCCCGGCCGCCCGCCCGGTGCGGTGACGTCTTGAATGGCTCATTCAGGTCTTCGGAGGCCAGGGCCCCGGCAAAGTCACGGCCGCGCGCGGAGTCGGGTGTCCCGAATGAGTCATTGGGGACGCCGGAGGTCCCGAATGAGTCATTCGCGACGTTGGGCGGGGGTTGGCGACGTCATGAACGACTCTTTCCTGTCGTCCAGCGTCATGAACGACCCTTTCATGACGCCCAGCCCGGCAAACGCGACTTTGCCGGGGCCCTGTCTTGGAGGCCCTGAAGACTCATTCAAGACCCTCGCCGAGCCGCCCGCCTACTCCCCGGGCTGGACGCTCGCCTCGAAGTAGTTCGCGAGGGTGCCCGGCGTGGTCGCCTCGGCCTGGTCGCTCGAGTTCAGCTGGTAGATGAAGCCCACCAGCGGCCGGTCCGACACCGTGAACACGAGCACCGCCGCCGTCTTGCCCGCGGCCGACGAGTAGTGCCCCGCGAGCCCGTTGCCGCCCCAGTCCGCCTCGGTGCGGTCGCCGCCCGCCGAAGCGAGCAGGCCGTCGGTGTACTGCTTGAGCTTGTCGGCGTCGTCACCCTGGACGTAGGTCACCTGCGTGCCCGCCCGACCCGGCGCCGAGCAGGTCGAGGCCACCCCGAGGCTCTGCGCCGGGGCCGCCGGGCCGTTGCCCATGCCCGGCTTGCAGTCACCGGTGTCGGCGATCTTCCCGGCGAGCTGGCGCAGGCAGCCGGTGAGGCCCTTGTCGTCGGCCTGACCGGGCGTCTTGCACTGGTCGGCGGTGAAGGTGGCCGTCGAGGACGACGACGTCAGGAAGAAGGTCAGCCCCGCCGCGAGCACCAGCACGACGGCGACCGCGATCCCGACGAGCAGCTTCTTCTTCCCGCCGGGCTTCGGCTCGGCCCGCTCCGGCGCGGGCGAGTACGCGGGGAAGTTCGACGGCACCGGCTGCGGCCCGCTGGGAGGGAAGTTGGACGGCGCGTAACCCTGGTACGGCGGCGGCGCGTACTGCGGCCGGCGCGGGGCGCCCGCGGCCACCGCCCCTTCGACGTTCTGGGTGCGCGCGCCCACCCCGTCCCGGGCGACGTGCTGGGCGCCCAGCGCGACGGCGGTCTCCGGCTGGTCGAGGCTGCCGGGCACGACACCGAGCTTCTCCGCGATCATCGTGCCGACCAGCGGCAGCCGGCTCGACCCGCCGACGAGGTAGATGCCGGCCAGCCGGTCCGGGGTGAGCCCGGACGAGCGCAGCGTCCGCGAAAGCAGTTCGACGCTGCGCAGCATCGCCGGCCGGACCAGGCCCTCCAGCTCACCGCGGGTGACGAGGACGTCCTTGAACGGCTCGGGCATCGGCACCTCGGTCTGCGGGTGCCGCGACAGCGCCTCCTTGGCCGCTTTGACGTCTTCCTGCAACGCGCGGCGAGTACGCCGGTCGCCCGTGGACTCCGGCCGCAGCAGCCGCTGCCAGCGCTGCGGGTCGGAGTGCGAGACCTCGCGCCCGACGTGCACCATCAGCGCCTGGTCGACGTCGAGGCCGCCGAGGTCGGGCAGGCCGTCCTCGGCGAGCACGGTGAACCCGTTCTGCGTGGCGCCGACGACGGCGACGTCGAACGTGCCCGCCCCGAGGTCGTAGACCGCGAGCGCCTGGCCGGGGGCCAGCGACTTGCCGGGGAACGACGCGAAGTGCGCCGCCGCGGCGACGGGTTCGGGCACCAGCAGGATGTTCTGGCCCATCCCGGCGAGCCGGGCGGCCGACATCAGGACGTTGCGGCGGGTCTGGCCCCACTGCGCGGGGTGGGTCAGCCGGACCTCGTCGGGCTGGTCGCCGCCGAGCTGGCGGGAGGTTTCTTCGAGGACGCGGCGCAGGATGGCGGCCAGCGCGTCGGTCACCGGCACGACGTCGGTGCCGAGCAGCAGGGTCTGCTCGTCGATGCGGCGCTTGGGGTTCGGCTCGAAGCGCGTCGGGTCGAGACGGGCCCGGCGCTCGGCGTCGCGGCCGACCATGATCGTGCCGTCTTCGCCGGCGAACACCGCCGACGGCATGTTGGCCGAGCCGTCCACTTCGACGACCCGGGGCGGCATGCCGTGCGCCGAAAGGACGGCGACGGTGTTGGACGTCCCGAGGTCCACCGACAGGATCCGCACTGCACTCCCCTTTGCGAACCTTTGCGAAAAACACGCCTTGACGGCGTCCGCCGTGATGCTGCCATGCGCGCGGTCACCGTGCGTGCGGACCCGCGAAAGTCGCCGCTCCTTGACTTCGGCGGTGATCACAGTGCACGATAGTTGCGCAGTTCGGTCATCTGAGTTGCACAGATCGCGCAGAAGGGAGCGTTCGATGCCGAAGTTGCTCGTCCTCGGGGACGATCTGACCGGCAGCAACGCGACCGGAGCGCGGTACGCCCGCTTCGGGCGGCGCGCGGTTTCCGTCAACGCGCCGCTCGAACCGGACGCGCCCTGCTTCCGCGCGGAGAGCGGGATCGACGCCCTCGTGGTGAACCTGGGTACCCGCCACGCCTCGCCACCACACGCCGCGCGGGCGGTGCGGGCCGCGATCGAGCCGGCCGGGCCCGTCGAGCTGACGGTGAAGCGCGTCGATACGACACTGCGGGGCAACGTCGGCGTGGAGACCGAGGCCGTCCTGGCGTCGGAGCGCGGCGCCCGCGCCTTGGTCGTGCCCGCGTTCCCGGACGCGGGCCGGGTCACGCTCGGCGGCCTGCACCTGGTCGACGGCGTGCCCCTCGCGGAAAGCCCCGCGGCGCGCGATCCGCTGGCGCCCGTGAAGACGTCGCGGATCCGCACGCTCCTGCGCTCGGCTATCACAGTCGCCTGCCTGGAACACCTGAACCACGTGCTGGCCACCGGAAGGAAGAACCCGTGAGCGACCTCCCCATCCTCGCCGTCACCCTCGGCGACCCCGTGGGTATCGGCCCCGAGATCACCCTCAAGACGCTCGCCGAGCCCGAGTCCCTGCAGCTGGCGCGCGGGGTCGCGGTCGGCGACGCGATCGTGCTGGAACGCCTGGTCCGGCACCTCGGCCTGCACCTGGAGGTCAACCCGATCGCCACGGTCGCCGACGCGCGCTTCACCACGGGCGTGATCGACATCCTCAACCTCGGCGTGGTCCGGGAAGACCTGCCGTGGGGTGAGGTCAACGCGACCGCGGGCGCCGCCGCCGTGGGCGCGATCGAGGTCGCCACCCGGCTCGCGCTGGCCGGCGAGGTCGACGCGGTCGTGACCGCGCCGATCAACAAGGAGGCGATCTGGGCGGCCGGCTCCCAGCACCTGGGGCACACCGAGATGCTCGGGGAGCTGACCGGGGCGACCCGGTTCAACACGATGTTCTGGGTGTCGGGGCTGAAGATCTTCTTCGCCACCCGGCACCTTTCGCTGCGCGAAGCGATCGACCAGATCACGCGGGAGAACATCGAACACGCGATCCGCGAGGCCTACACCGCGCTCGAGGTGTTCGGCACGGAGAAACCGAGACTCGCCGTGGCAGCGCTGAACCCGCACGGCGGCGAGAACGGCAAGTTCGGCAACGAGGAGATCATCGCGATCGCCCCGGCGGTCGCCGCCGCGCGGGTGGCCGGGCTCGACGTGGTCGGCCCGATCCCCGCGGACTCCGTTTTCCACCAAGGGATCCAGGGCCGGTTCGACGGTGTGCTCTCGCTCTACCACGACCAAGGGCACATCGCGTCGAAGACGTACGACTTCGACGGCACGGTGTCGGTGACGGTCGGCCTCCCGATCCTGCGCACGTCGGTCGACCACGGCACGGCGTTCGACATCGCCGGCACCGGCCGGGCGTCGCACGGCACGATGGTCGCGGCGTTCAAGGCCGCGGCGACCCTGGCGCCGTACGCGCGGAAACTGCCCGCCATCTACCCACCGAGCCGATGACGTCGCTCGCGGTGCCCCGCCGGCGCTGGGCGTACGTCATCCCGGTCGCGGTGGTCATGTACATGCTGGCCTATCTCGACCGCACGAACGTCGCGGTGATCCTGCCCTACATCGGCGACGACTTCCCGCTGTCGGCCAGCGCGAAGGGGCTGGCGAGCGGCATCTTCTTCGTCGGCTACCTCGTGCTGCAGATCCCGGCGGCGGTGCTGGCGGCGAAGTGGAGCGCCCGCAAGACGGTGCTGCTGCTGATGATCGCGTGGTCGTTCGCGGCGGTGCTGTGCGGCCTGGTGCGGAACGAGACCCAGCTGCACCTGGCCCGGTTGCTGCTCGGGCTGTTCGAAGGCGGTGTGTGGCCGGCGGTGCTGATCCTGCTGGCGTCGTGGTTCCCGCAGGCCGAACGGGCCCGGGCGAACGCGCTGTGGATGACGTGCCTGCCGATCTCGGCGATCGTCATGTCCCCGCTGTCCGGGCTGATGCTCGACCACATGTCCTGGCGCTGGGTGTTCGTGATCCAGGGCCTGCCGCCGCTGCTGTGGGCGATCGTCTGGTGGTTCGCGGTGGCCGACCGGCCGGCCAAGGCCCGCTGGATCTCCGCCGAGGAACGCGAGTACCTCGAAACCTCCTTGCGGGCCGAGGAAGAGGCGAAGCCGGCGTTCGTGAAGCAGGGTTACCGGCAGGCGCTGGCGAACCGGCAGGTGCTGCTGCTGATCGGCGTCTACTTCTTCTGGATCACCGGGTTCTACGGCTTCAGCCTGTGGTTGCCGTCGGTCGTGAAGACGATGACCGGCGGGTCGGCCACCGCCGTGGGGTTCCTGTCGGCCGTGCCGTACGTCCTCGCGCTGGCCGGGATGGTGGCGTGCGCGTACTGGTCGGACCGGACCGGCAACCGGCGGCTCGCCGTGGCGGTCCCGCTGGTCGTCGCCATCGCCGGGCTGCTGCTCGGCAACCTCGTGCACTGGCCGGCCGCGGTGCAGCTGGTGCTGCTCTGCGTGGTCGCGACCGGCGTCTACATGCCGTACGGGCCGTTCTGGGCCATCCCCAGCCGGCTCCTCGGCATCGAGGTCGTCGCCGTGGCGATGGGCCTGATCAACGCGCTGGGCAACCTCGGCGGGTTCGCCGGGCCCTACCTGGTCGGCTGGCTCACCGACGTCACCGGCAGCTCGACCACCGGCTTCGTCGTCCTGGCCGCGTTCCTCGCGGTGGCCGCCGGACTGGCGTTCTTCGGGCTGAAACCCGCCCCTGTGGAAGGCTTGGCGCATGTCCCAGCCGCGACCAGGAACCCGTGACCGGCGCGCGATGCTCCTGGAGGCCGTCCGCGACGGCTCGGGCGGCATCGCGGAGCTGGCCGAGGAGTTCGGCGTCTCGGAGTCGACGATCCGCCGCGACCTGGCCTCGCTCGCCGGGGCGGGGCACGTCGTGCGCACCTACGGCGGCGCACTCGACACCGAACGCAGTCCGCACGAGAAGGACCGCGAGCACGCGGCGGCGAAGGACGCCATCGCCCGGGAAGCCGCCGCGCTGGTGCGCGACGGCGAGGTGGTGCTGCTCGACGCCGGCACCACCACCGGCAGGCTCGCCCGCCACCTCGCCCATCGCGAGGGGCTGACCGTCGTCACGAACGGCGTCAACGCCATCCGCGAGCTCGCCGGCTTCGCCGGGATCGACCTCATCGTCCTCGGCGGCCGGCTGCGGCACCCGAACGAAGCGATCCTGGGCGAGAGCGTGCTGGCGCAGCTGAGGCACATCTCACCCGACCGGGTGTTCTTGGGCGCCGACGGCCTGGTAGCCGACCGAGGCCTGTGCTGCCCGTCACTGGAGCAGTCGGTGGTCAAGCACGCGATGCTCCACGCAGGCGGGGAGGCCTACGTGCTGGCCGACCACTCCAAGCTGGACCAGGCCCCTTTTTCCTACTGGACACCCCTCGACCGCGAGTACCGGCTGATCACCGACGAACCCCGGGTCGACGTGACGTACCCGCAGTTCGCCGAGAGCGTGATCGTGGCCGGAGAGCCGGAAACTGTCGGAGGTGCCGCGCATCATGGACGACGTGGCAGCTGACGTGCTCGACCTCTTCTCCCCCGCGACCCGCGACTGGTTCGCGGGGGCCTTCGCCGCGCCCACCGCGGCGCAGGAAGGAGCCTGGCGGGCGGCGCACGCGGGCGAGCACGCCCTCGTCGTCGCACCGACCGGCTCCGGCAAGACGCTGTCCGCGTTCCTGTGGGCGCTGGACCGGCTGTCGGTGGAGCCGCCGCCGGCCGAGGCCACGAAACGCTGCCGGATCCTCTACGTCTCCCCGCTGAAGGCCCTCGCCGTCGACGTCCAGCGAAACCTGCGCGCGCCGCTCGCCGGCATCTCGCAGGCCTCGCGGCGACTCGGGCTCCCGGTGCCGGGGATCGAGGTCGGCATGCGCACCGGCGACACGACCGCGACCGAGCGCCGCTCGTTCGGCAAGACCCCGCCCGACGTGCTGGTGACCACGCCGGAGTCGCTGTTCCTGATCCTCACGTCGTCGGCGCGGGAGTCGCTGCGCGGCGTCGAGACCGTGATCGTCGACGAGGTGCACGCCGTCGCCGGTGGCAAGCGCGGAGCGCACCTCGCGCTGTCGCTGGAACGGCTGGACTCGCTGCTGCCGAAGCCGGCGCAGCGGATCGGCCTGTCGGCGACGGTCCGCCCGGTCGACGAGGTGAGCGCGTTCCTGGCCGGCGGCCGTCCGGTGCGGGTGGTCCAGCCGAAGCTGGCGAAGACCATCGAGGTGCGCGTCGAAGTCCCGGTCGACGACATGAGCAACCTCGACGCGCCGCGCGGTGGCCCGGCGCCGAGCCCGCTCGACGAGCTGGAGTCACTGACCGAGGCGTTCCCTCCCGGCAACATCGCGCCGGGCGGCCTGGGCACGCTGGAGGAGATCGCCGGCAACCCCGTGCAGCGGCCGTCGATCTGGCCGGCGGTCGAGGAGCGGGTGCTGAGCCTGATCCAGACCCACCGGTCGACCATCGTGTTCGCCAACTCCCGGCGGCTCACCGAACGGATGACCGCGCGGCTCAACGAACTCGCCGCCGAGCAGACGGAGCTCACGCCGGCCGACACCTTCCCGGCGGAAGCCGTCGGGCAGTCCGGGGTGAGCACCGGGGCGCCGCCGGTGATCGCCCGGGCGCATCACGGGTCGATGTCGCGTGAGCAGCGCACGCAGGTCGAGGAGGACCTCAAGTCCGGGCGGCTGCCGTGCGTGGTGGCGACGTCGTCGCTGGAGCTGGGCATCGACATGGGCGCGGTCGACCTGGTCGTGCAGATCGAGGCGCCGCCGACGGTGGCGTCCGGGCTGCAGCGCGTCGGCCGGGCCGGGCACCAGGTCGGCGCGGTCTCCACCGGGGTGATGTTCCCGAAGTTCCGCGGTGACCTCGTGTCCTGCGCGGTGGTCGCGGAGCGGATGGCGAGCGGGGCGATCGAGGCGGTCCGCTACCCGCGCAACCCCCTGGACGTCCTGGCGCAGCACGTGGTCGCGATGGTGGCGCTGGAGCCGTGGACGGTGACGGACCTCGCGACGCTGGTGCGGCGGGCGGCGCCGTTCGCGTCGCTGCCGGACGACGCGCTGCACGCGGTGCTCGACATGCTCGCCGGCCGGTACCCGAGCGAGGAGTTCGGCGAGCTGCGGGCGCGGATCACGTGGGACCGCATCGCCGGCGAACTGCGTGGGCGCCCGGGCTCGCAGCGGCTGGCCGTCACCTCCGGCGGCACCATCCCCGACCGCGGCCTGTTCACCGTGATGACCCCGGGAGGGGACGACAAGCCCGGATCCCGCGTCGGCGAGTTCGACGAGGAGATGGTCTACGAGTCGCGCGTCGGCGACACCATCCTGCTCGGCACGTCGTCGTGGCGGATCACCGACATCACGCACGACCGGGTCATCGTGGTGCCGGCGCCGGGCGAGCCGGCGCGGATGCCGTTCTGGAAGGGCGACGCGCCGGGCCGTCCACTGGAACTCGGCCGGGCGCTGGGGAAGTTCGTCCGCGAACTGTCCACATCGGACGACGAGAAGGCGCGCGCACGAGCCACCGCGGCGGGGCTGGACGAGCGGGCGTGCGACAACCTGCTGGCCTACCTGACCGAGCAGAAAGCGGCCACCCGGCACGTCCCGAACGACCGGACGATCCTGCTGGAGCGCTACCGCGACGAGCTGGGCGACTGGCGGATCATCGTGCACTCGCCGTTCGGCGCGCAGGTGAACGCGCCGTGGGCGCTGGCCATCGCCGCGCGGCTGCGGGAGAACCGCGGGGTGGACGCGCAGGTGGCGCACTCCGACGACGGCATCGTGCTGCGCCTGCCGGACGCGCTCGACGCCGAGGGCGGCGACGTCACGATCGGCGCGGACGACATCCTGCTCGATCCCGAGGAGGTCGAGCAGCTGATCGTCGCGGAGGTCGGCGGCTCAGCGGTGTTCGCCGCACGCTTCCGGGAGTGCGCGGCGCGGTCGCTGCTGCTGCCGCGCCGGGACCCGCGGCGCCGCACCCCGCTGTGGCAGCAGCGGCAACGAGCGTCGCAGCTGCTGTCGGTCGCGTCGAAGTACGAGCGGTTCCCGGTCGTGCTGGAGGCGATGCGGGAGGTCCTGCAGGACGTCTACGACGTGGGCGGGCTGCGTGAGCTGATGGCCGACGTCCGGGCGCGCAAGGTCCGGCTGGTGGAGGTCGAGACGCCGGCCGCGTCGCCGTTCGCGCGCAGCCTGCTCTTCGGCTACGTCGGGATGTTCCTGTACGAGACCGACGCGCCGCTGGCCGAGCGGCGCGCGGCGGCGCTGTCGCTGGACTCGGCGCTGCTGGCCGAACTCCTGGGCACCGAGGCGATTCGCGAGCTGCTCGACCCGGAGGCCGTGCTCGAGGTGCAGCGGTCGCTGCAGCGGCTCGAGCCCGATCGGCACGCGCGCTCGGCGGAGGACGCCGCCGACCTGTTGCGGTTCCTGGGCGACCTGACCGTCGACGAGGCGGCCGAGCGCGGGATCCAGGCGGAGTGGCTCACCGAACTGGAGGCGGCGCGGCGGGCGATCCGGGTGCGGATCGGCGGCACGGAACGGTTCCTGGCGATCGAAGACTCCGGCAAGGTACGAGACGCCCTCGGCACCGCGCTGCCGGTGGGGGTGCCCGAGGCGTTCACCGAACCGGTCGCGGACCCGCTCGGCGACCTGCTGTTCCGCTACGCCCGCAGCCGGGGGCCGTTCGCCGCGGCGGACGCGGCCGCGCGGTTCGGGCTCGGCGCGGCGGTCGTCACCGGCGTCCTCGACCGGATGACCGGGGAAGGCCGCCTGGTGCGCGGCGAGCTGAGTCCCGTGGGGCATCCGGACACCCACGGCGTCGGTGTCGAGTACTGCGACTCGGCCGTGCTGCGCCGGCTGCGGCGGGCGTCGCTGGCGAAGCTGCGGGCCGAGGTGGAGCCGGTCGAGCCGGCGGCGCTGGGCCGGTTCCTGCCTTCGTGGCACGGGTTCGGCGGCCGCGTCCGGGCGGCGCCGACGGCGGACGACGTGCTGTCGGTGGTCGAGCAGCTCGCCGGGGCGCCGTTGCCGGCGAGCGCGGTGGAGTCGCTGATCCTGCCCGGCCGGCTGCCGGGCTACTCCCCCGCGTTGCTGGACGAGCTGACGACCGCGGGCGAGGTCACGTGGGCGGGCTGCGGCGCGCTGTCCGGCGGGGACGGCTGGATCGCCCTCGCCCCCACGGACGTCGCCGACCTGCTGCTGCCGGAAGTCGTCGAGGACATCCCGACCGGTCCGCTGCACGACGCACTCGTGTCCACTTTGGAGGGTGGCGCGCTGTTCTTCCGCCAGCTGGTGGACCGTGCGACCGTGCTGGTGGACAAGGCACCGAACGACGCCGAAGTCGTGGCCGCGCTGTGGGACCTGGTGTGGGCCGGGCTGGTCACGGGCGACACGCTGGGGCCGTTGCGGGCCCAGGTGGCCGGGCACGGCGCGCACAAACCGCGGCGCCAGGCACCCCGCGGCCGGTACGCGCGGCTGCGGGCGGGGCGGCCGCAGATGCCGTCGCGGTCGGGGCCACCCACGGTCGCCGGCCGCTGGGCGCTGACCCCGGCCCGTGAAACCGACGCGACCCGGCGCGCCCACGCGCGGACGGAGGCGTTCCTGGAGCGCCACGGCGTCCTGACCCGCGGCGCGCTCGACACCGAACGCGTCACCGGCGGGTTCTCGGGGATCTACAAGGTGCTGCGCGGCATGGAGGACACCGGCCAGGTGATCCGCGGCTACGTCGTGGAGGGCCTGGGCGCGGCCCAGTTCGCGGCGAAGGGCGCGGTGGACCGGCTGCGCGCGTTGTCGGGCCCGGGCCGGCCGGCGCCCGGCCGCG
The DNA here is from genome assembly GCF_040682935.1 of Amycolatopsis sp. NPDC051061. NCBI lineage: Bacteria > Bacillati > Actinomycetota > Actinomycetes > Pseudonocardiales > Pseudonocardiaceae > Amycolatopsis > Amycolatopsis sp. NPDC051061. The sequence continues at coordinate 104,582 of NZ_JBFBBZ010000022.1, read as the reverse complement.
CGGTGGTGCTGGCGGCGGCGGACCCGGCCCAGCCGTACGGCGCGGCGCTGCCCTGGCCCGCCGCGACGGGCGACACGAAGCACCGCCCGGCCCGCAAGGCCGGAGCGCTGGCGGTGCTGGTGGACGGGGTTCCGGCGCTGTACGTCGAGCGAGGAGGCAAGTCGCTGCTGAGTTTCACCGACGAACGGCAACCCCTCTCGGACGCGGCGCAGGCGCTGTCGGCCGCGGTGCGGGAGGGCTGGCTGGGACAGCTGTCGGTCCAGCGCGCGGACGGCGAGCAGGCTCTGACGTCGGAGCTGGCGGAGGTCCTGCGGGAGGCGGGTTTCCGGGCCACGCCCTCAGGTCTACGCCTGCGGGCCTAAGCTGCCAGTCCGACACGCACGAAGGATGTTCTGCTCATGGCGATGCGCGAACTGCGCTATTTCGGGGACCCGATCCTCAAGTCCGTCTGCGATCCGGTCACCGTGTTCGACGAGAAGCTCGAGGCGCTCGTGCGGGACCTGGTCGACTCGGTGAAGCCGGCGGGGCGCGCCGGGCTGGCCGCGCCGCAGATCGGGGTCGGGCTGCGCATCTTCAGCTACGACGTCGCCGGGCTGGCGGGTTACGTCATCAACCCGAAGATCGTCGAGCTGTCCGAGGAGACGCACGAGATCAACGAGGGCTGCCTGTCGGTGCCGGAGCTGTGGTTCCCCACGAAGCGGGCCATGCACGCCAAGGTCCGAGGCGTCGACATCCACAACGAGCCGATCGAGGTCGAAGGCGAAGACGTGCTGGCCCAGTGCCTCCAGCACGAAACCGACCACCTCGACGGCGTGCTCTACCTGGACCGCCTGACAGCCGAGCGCAAGAAGACGGCCCTGCGCGAAGCGCGCGACAAGGACTGGTTCTGGAAGCGCTGACCAGCTGAGACGGGTGGTGCCGTGCCACCGGCGGCAAGCGGCCACCACGCCCCGTCAGCATCGCCCACGCAGGCAGCACCGGCCGCGCCGAGACCATCTCGGCCACCGAGCCGGCTCGGGTCGCCCCACCGGCGGCCGAACCCACGTCGGCGTGCACCACAGCCGGTCCCGCTCAGGGCGGCGGGAACATCCGCAGCTGGGTGCCGTCCTCGGTGGGACGTTCCGTGCGCAAGCCCGCTCGGGCCGCCGTGCGAGCCAGCACCTCGTCGCCGGGGAGGCAGTCCGCCCGCAGCTCCGTGCTCCCCCCGGCCTCCGCGAGCGCTGCCACCCTGGCCAGCAGGGCGGTGCCGATGCCCTGGCGCTGCCAGTCGTCCTCCACCAGCAGGGAAATCTCGGCCCCGCCCGCCGCGGACGGGATCAGCTGGGCCAGCCCGATCACCTCGCGGCCGAAGACCGCGAGCACGCTCGTACCGCGGGGTGGCACCAGCAGCCGGTGCAGCCAGCGGCGCGGGACCGTCCGGACTCCTGTGTGGTAGCGCCGGAAGAGCGTCGCCGTCGAGCAGCGGCGGTGCAGTGCCGACACCGCTTCGGCGTCGGCCGGGACGCCCTTGCGCAGGACGATCGCCGCGCCGTCCGGGCGGTTCAGCACCACCGGGCCCGCGACGTTCCGGGCCGCCGCGGTCAGCAACGTCACCAGTGCTTCGGCGCGGGTGAGCTCCAGCTGCACGAACGGCGCCCACCGGCGCCGCGCCACCAGCGCCTCCCCGCCGCCCAGCCCGAACACCGCGCGGTGCCCGCTCTCGGTGCGGGCCGGGTTCGCCTCGGCCGTGGGGACGCGCGTGACGACGTCCGCGGCCAGCACGTCCTTCAGCACCTCGGCGAGCCGAGCCGGGTCGTCGATCGCCCGGCGGGCCGCGAGCAGCGTCGTCGACGCCGGGTCGACCAGCTCGTGGACGTCGGCGTCGATGATCGCCGTGCATTCGCAGCCCTCGGCGCGGATGGCGTCGGCCAGGTGCCGCCGGGGCAGGCCGGTCGCCGGGCGCAGGACGATCTCGTCGAGCACGCCGCCGGGCACGGGCAACACGGCCAGGCCGAGGATGTTGCACTCGAGGTCGGCGAGCCGGATCGCGATGCGGGCCAGGGTGCCGGGGTGGTCGTGCATCCGGATCCGCACCCGCCACACCGGCGGCGCGTCCGCCACCTCGGCGGCGGCCGCCGGGCGAAGCTGGGGCAACGCTCTGGAGGTCTCCATGCCCCCACGGTCCCCCGCGGTTGTTGCCGTCCCGGGGCGCGGGTGTTTCGCGCAGATCAGCGTTCGCCGCGGCTCGGCAACCCGGCCGAAACGGTCAGCGTGGGGTCAACACGCAGAACTCGTTGCCCTCCGGGTCCATCAGCACGCGCCACGGCAGGTCCGGCCCGCCGAGGTCCGCGGGCGCCGCGCCCGCCGCCACGACCGCCGACACCGCCTCCGCGTGCTCGGTGCCCGACGGCGGCGCGACATCGAGGTGCACCCGGTTCTTGACCCGCTTCACGTCGTCGTTGCGGAGGAACTCCAGCCACGGCCCGCGGCCCGACGGCGCGTGCAACCCCACCAAAACGTTGCCCTCGCGGGCGCCGACCGGCCAGCCGGTGAGCCGCGCCCAGAAATCCGCCATGCGCTCCGGGTCGTGGGCGTCGACCACGATCGAGGCCACCGCGCCCGACGCGTACCGGTCGCGGGGCTCGAGGACGCAGAACTCGTTGCCCTCCGGGTCCGCCAGCACGATCCACGGCACCGCGCCCTGCCCGAGGTCGACCCGGCTGCCGCCCAGCTCCAAGGCGCGCGAGACCAGCTCCTCCTGGTGCGCGAGCGTCGTGCTGGCCAGGTCCAGGTGGATCCGGTTCTTCACTTCCTTGGCTTCGGGCACCGGCACGAAAACCAGGTCCAGGTCCCAGCCGTCGGCCTCCGGGGCGCGCACGTCGACCTCGTCCGGCTCCTCGAGGGCGACGCGCCAGCCGAGCAGCGCGGCCCAGAAGTCCGCCAGGACCCTCGGCCGCGCCGCGTCGATCACCAGGTTCACCAGGCGCGTGTTCATGCGCCGCAGGCTAACGGCCACCACCGACAGTTCCGGTTCGGCTTCCCCACCGGCCGGATCATCGGGTCGCGAGCCGCAGCAGCGCCCAGAGCTGGGCCGCCTGGTCGTGCACGCCCCGCACGGTCACCGAGGTCAGGGACGATCGGCCCCACAACCACAGGTGGATCCGCCCGGGTTCGGCGGCCGTGACGACGTCGTCCGCGGACTCGGCCTCCTCGGCCGAACAGCGCCAGGCCTCCGTCACGTCGGGACCGGCCCGCGCGATCCAGCTGTGCGCGCCGGCGCGGACGCCGACCGAGCCCGCCTTCGTGCCGGTCAGCCCCAGCATCGGCAATTTTTGCCCGAACCAGAGGGTCAGCGCCTCGTCGATGCCGTCGATCGCGAGGTCTTCGGCGATGCCGCGCTCCGGAGTGCCCGCCGCTTGTTCGACGTCCACACGGTGGACCAGCGTCTCGTGCAGCATCCGCCGCCGCCAGAACCCGTAGGTCGGGTCGGCCGGCCACCAGGTGTCGGCGCGCTCTTCCGGGTCGTGCGCGGCCAGCTCGTCGAGCAGTTCGGCCAGGCCGGTCTCCAGGTAGGCCGCCAGGCTCTGGCCCGGCTCGGGGTCGCGCGGCCAGTCTTCGGGGTTGCGGCCGTCGGTCAGGCGGCGCCGGACCATCCGGTAGAGGCTGCCGACGTGCCGGGCCACCTCGCCGAGCGACCAGCCCGGGCAGGCGGGCACCGGCGCTTCGACGGGCGCCGCGTGGACGGCCTCGGCCAGCACCCGGCCTTCGATTCCCAACGCCGTGAGCAGCCGCCCCTGGTCGACCGGGCCGTGCTCACGCGACATGGGCTTCCCCGGTGATCGGGAGGCCGTGCACCAGGCGGCGGACCAGTTCGAGGAACGACGTGGCGGCGCGCACCAGCTCGGCGGCCGACTCGGCGGTGACCTTCCCGGTGATCCCGGCCTGCGCGGCGGCGCGTGCGGCCGAGTTGCTCGCGAAGAAGGCGGACCACTCCTGCAATTCGGTAGCGACGGAGTCGAGCAGCACCCACGTGCTGGCCGGCCGCGCGCGCCCCCGGTGCGGCCGCCCACGGGCGGCGAGCACGGCGGCGGCGCCGCGCAGCGCCGCGAGGTAGGCACCGATGAACCGCTCGGTGGGAGCGGTTTCGCGTTCGGCCTCGGCGAGCCCCCGCCGGGCTTGGGCGAGCAGGCCGGCCGCGACCGGCGGAGCAGGCGGGCGCAAGGTCATGGGCAGCTGGGACTGACTGCGATCGGCATCGGCCGTGGGCGGACGCAGCGAGGCCGGCAGTTCAGGCTGCCCCGAGTCCGGCACCGACGAGTGCGGCATCGGCAGCTCCGCCCGCTCAAGCGCAGCACCGGCGGTAGGCGGACGCAACGCCGTGGGCAGGGGCGAGGGCTCGGAGTCCACACCGTCGGCGATCGACGGGCGCGGCGGCACCGGCAGCCGGGCCTGCTCCGGCTCCGCCTCGGCCGTGGGTGGGCGCAGGGATTCGGGGAGCGGCCGTTCGAAGTCCGCGCCGTCCGCGGTCGGCGGCGACATCGGCAGCTCGGGCTGCCCCGAGTCGACCGGGGCCGACGAGCGCGGCGTGGACTTCGCCTCGGCCGTCGACGGGTGCCGCCGGGGTCGCCGGTGGTGCGTGCCGGCCGCTGCCGGGGTCACCGGCGGGCGCAGCGGCATGGGCAGCTGCGGCTGCCCGGAATCCGTGGGGGACACGACCTTGACGGACATGACGACCCTCCTCCTGCGCGGGGTGAGCCCGATCGAGCACCCGGCGGCCGGACGCTTCCCCCGCCCCGCCGCCGGGCACCTGACCGGTGCGCGCTCACCGATGTCGAACGTCTGTTCGAACAATTTCCAGAGTAACCCCGACCCGGTGTCCGCTCAACCCCACGGGTGGAATCCCCGGACGTGGTGCGGGACACCAGGTCGGTGGCGTGATCTCATAGGTTCATGAGTTCGCTGGACCACCCCGCCGTCGCCAAGGTGGCGGCCGCGCTCGCCGAAGCCGGGCAGCACGCCGCCGCCGAGGGCATCCGCGTGCTGCCCGCCGAGGTCCGGACCGCCGCTCAGGCGGCCGAAGCGCTCGGCGTGCCCGTGGGGGCCATCGCCAACAGCCTCATCTTCCGCCTGGGGTACGACAAAAAAGCGCTCCTCGCGCTGACGTCGGGTGCGCACCGGGCCGATCCGGCCACGCTCGAGCGGCTGGCCGGCGCGGAAATCGGCAAGGCCGACGCCGATTTCGTGCGGGCGCACACCGGGCAGCCGATCGGCGGGGTCGCCCCGGTCGGGCACCCCGAGCCGCTGCCGACGCTCGTCGACACCGCGCTGCGCGCCCACGACGTCGTCTGGGCCGCGGCCGGGCACCCCAAGACCGTGTTCCCCACCACCTTCGCCGGGCTGGTCGCGTTGACCGGGGGCACTCCGGGTGCGCTCGGCGGCGCGGAGGAAGATGAGCAGCCGTGACCGCGATGCCCGCCGGCTGCTCCCGCTACGTCCAGCTGTCCTCGGACGAGTTCCGCGCCCGCCTGCCCGAGGCGCTGGACATCTACGTCCGGGCGATGCGGTACCCGGCCGGCACCGCCGAGCAGCGCGCGCCGATGTGGCTCACCCACGCGCTGCGTGAGGGCTGGCGCTGCATGGCCGCGCTCGACGCCGACGACGTCCTGCTCGGCCTGGCCTACGGCTACCGCGGCCGGGCCGGGCAGTGGTGGCACGAGCAGGTGCGCCACGGCCTGAGCCGCCGCTTCGGGCCCGAAGAGGCCGAGCGCTGGCTGTCGGACTACTTCGAGCTGACCGAGATCCACGTCCGGCCCGAAAACCAGGGTCACCAGATCGGCGAGGACCTGCTGCGCGCCCTGCTGGAGAGCGTGCCGAGCGCGAACGTCCTGCTGTCGACGCCGGAAGGCACGAGCCGCGCGTGGAAGCTCTACCGCCGGACCGGGTTCGTCGACGTCCTGCGCGACTACCACTTCGCCGGCGACCCGCGGCCGTTCGCGATCCTCGGGCGGACGCTGCCCCTCGACTCGCGCTGAGCCGAGGGGCGGCGCCGGTCAGCGCGGCTCGGGCCGCCAGTACCCGATCGCCAGCGCCGCGACCAGGACGGCGGCGCCGCACCAGGCCGTGACGCCGAGCCGTTCCCCGAAGAGCGCGGCGGACAGGACCGCGGCCGTCAGCGGCTCGAGCACCGCCGACAGCGCACCCAGGACCGGGTGCGCCGTCGCCAGGCCGCGCAGGTAGGCGGCGTAGGCGAGCGCGGTCGGCACCGCGCCGAGGTAGCAGGCCGCTGCGAGGACGTCCGCGTGCAGTGGCAGCGCCATGCCCGTCCAGCTCGCCACGGGGGTGAGCAGCGTCAGGGTCGCGAAGCCCGCCGCGGCGAGGAGGGCGAAGCCGAGGCCTCCGAGGAGGTGGGCGGGTTCGTCCGGTGACCAGCGGAGCAGCACCAGGCCGGCGAGGGTGCCGGCGATCGAGAGCACCGTCCAGCGGTGGGGCCTGCGCACCGCGGCGAGGGTGACGACGACGGGTGCCGCGCCGATGGTGGTCATCGTGGCGATGCTGACCGAGCTGAGCGCGACGGCGGCGAAGTAGCTCGCTTGGAAGAGCGCGAACAGCCCGCCGACGGCGAGAAGCCGTTTCGCCGCTTCGGCCGTGCGCGGGAGAGCACCGCCTCTCAGTAGGACGAAGAGGGTCGCGACACCGCCGCCGACGAGCAGCCGGTACGCGGCGACGGCGAGCGGGTGGAGGCCGGCCAGTTGCCCGAGAAGTGAGCCGGCGAGGCCACCGGTGCCCCAGAGAACACCGGCTAGAACGAGCGCGGCCGAAGACCGGGCGCGCGTGGACAGGGTTGTCAAAGGAATGCTCCTGCGTCGAAGGAAAAGGGAGTTCGACGACGCGGGGCGGTGTGCACGACTGATCAGCCGCGGGCCCTGGAGGCCACGCAGCTGGGGACCACCCCGCTCAGGCGCGGGGCGGTGGGGTGACGAAGAGAATTCGGCGCACGAGGACGAACTTAGCCGAGCGAGATCGGCCGGAGCCAACGGTTTTCGATGGTTGTCCACAGGCAGGCGGCATTGTGGACAGTCGGGCCGCGAAACGGCTTCTCAGCGGGTTTTGTCGGCCGGGGACGATAAACTGGACGTGGGACGCCCCCCAAGGGAAGGGCGGGGGCCCCGCCGCGATCGGGCGGGGCCGCGCACACCTCAGTCCAGCTGGGCCAGCTGCTCCCGCAGTGTGTCCAGCCCCATCCCGCCCATCCTCAGCGCCTCCGTGTGGAACCGCTTGATGTCGAACCCGGCACCTGCCCGCGACCGCGCCTCCGCCCGGGCCGCCAGCCAAAGGCGCTCGCCGATCTTGTACGCCGGCGCCTGGCCGGGCCAGCCCAGGTAGCGATCGATCTCGTCGCGGACGTGGGCCTCGTCCGTGATCGTGCGGGTCAGCATGAACTCCAGGCCCAGCTCCGGGGTCCAGCGCGCACCCTCGTGGAAGCCCGTTCCCGCCGGGATCGTGAGCTCCAGGTGCATCCCCAGGTCCACCACCACGCGCGCCGCGCGGAAGAGTTGCTCCGCCAGCATTCCCAGCAGGTCGCCGTCGTCCGAAAGGTAACCCAGCTCCTCCATCAGGCGCTCCGAGTACAGCGCCCAGCCCTCCGCGTGGCCCGAGGTGAACGCCATCAGGCGCTGGTACTTGTTCAGCCCCTCGGACTGGTCCACCGCCGTCGCGATCTGGAGGTGGTGGCCCGGCGCGCCCTCGTGGTAGACCGTGCTCGTCTCGCGCCACGTGACGAACTCGTCGCGGCCGGCCGGCAGGGACCACCACATGCGGCCCGGGCGGCCGAAGTCCTCGCTCGGGCCCGTGTAGTACGCGCCGACGCCGCCGCCCGGCGGGGCGATCTTGCACTCCAGCGCCATCACGCGGTCGGAAATGTCGAAGTGCTTGCCGCGCAACGACTTCAGCGCTTCGTCGGACAGGTGCTGCATCCACGCCTCGAACTCGGCGCGGCCGCGGACGCGGTAGCGCGGGTCGGCGTCCAGGATCGCGGCGGCTTCCGCCAGGGAAGCACCCGGCTTGACGCGGTTCGCGACCGCGCGCATCTCGGACTCGATCCGGGCGAACTCCGCCCAGCCCCACTCGTACGCCTCGCGCAGGTCCAGCGCCGCGCCGACGAAGTACCGCGACCACAGGCGGTAGACGTCCTCGCCGACGGCGTCCTTGACCGGGGCCTTCGGCGCCAGCTCGGCCCGCAGGAACCCGGCGAACTCCGCGAACGCCTCCTCGGCGGCCCGCGCCCCGTGCGCGAGGTCTCCCTTCAACGCTTCGCCCTGCGAAGTCGCGCCGCCGGTGAGCTGGGTGAAGAACCCCGTCTCCTCCTTCAGCCCGGCCCACGTCTCGCACTGCTCCGCCACCTTCGCGACCTGCCGCAGCGCCGCGACCCGCCCCGCGTCGGCCGCCGTGAGCAGGCCGTTGCGCACGTTCGCGAGCGCCTGCGGGACCTCGCCGATCCGGGCCGAGACGACCGACCAGTCCTGCTCGGTGTCCAGGGGCATCAGGTCGAACGCCATCCGCAGTTCCTGCACCGGGCTGGAGATGACGTTGAGGCTCGCCACGTCGAGACCGGCTTCGTGGATCTCCAGCTCCAGGCCGACGCGCTCGGAGAACACGGCCTTGGCGGCGCGCTCCGCGGTGTCCCGCGGCTCGGCGGCGGTGACGGCGGCGTGTGCCCGCGCGGCGAGCCCGGCGCGCTCGGCGAACCCGTCCGCCGAGTAGTCGGTCAGCCGGCGGTCGTGACCCTTGATGCCGATGACCGTCGCGGTGACCGGGTCCGCGGCCGCGTAGTCGTCGACGAAGCGGTCACAGATCGCGTGCACGCCTTCGGAAGCAGAAGAAGCCATGCGCCGCACGCTACCGGGCCGTCTGTGATCCGCGGTACGGACTTAAGCACGGGCCGGGACGAGCCCCAGCCTCGCGATCACCTCACGCGTCGCCTTCGACCGGTTGAACGTGTAGAAGTGCAGGTTCGGCACGCCCTCGGCGATCAGCTTCTCGCACAGCTCGGTGATGACGTCGATGCCCGCCGCGCGGAACGCCTTGGGGTCGTCGGCCAGCGGCTCGAGCCGGTCCAGCAGCTTTCGAGGGGCCGGCGCGCCGGACAGCTTGATCGTCGTCTGCAGGGTCCGCAGCGTCGTCAGCGGCATGACGCCGGGCAGCACCGGGACGTCGCAGCCGGTCGCGGCCACCCGGTCGCGCAGCCGGAGGAAGTCCTCGGCGTCGTGGAACAGCTGCGCGATCGCGAAGTCCGCCCCCGCGCGCAGCTTGCTGACCAGGTACTTCGTGTCGGTCTCCAGGTCGGGGGAGCGCGGGTGGCCGTAGGTGGACGCCGAGACGCCGACGCAGAAGTCGCCCAGCTCGCGGACCAGCTGCACCAGCTCTTCGGCGTAGGTCAGGCCCTGCGGGTGCGGGGTCCAGTCGCCGTAGACGTCGCCCGGCGGGTCGCCGCGCAGCGCGAGGATGTTGCGGACGCCGACCGAGGCGTACCAGCCGATCACGTTCCGCAGCTCGGCGACGGTGTGGTTGACCGCGGTCAGGTGGGCCATCGGCACGAGCGTGGTCTCGGTGGCGACGCGCGCGATACTGCGGATCGTGCCGTCGCGGCTGGAGCCGCCGGCACCGTAGGTGATCGACATGTAGGCCGGGTCGTACGGCTCGAGCTCCCGGATCGCCTTCCAGAGGACGGCCTCGTCCGCCGTGTCCCGGGGCGGGAAGAACTCGATGGAGAACTTCGGCCCGTCTCCTCGCAACCGCTCGATCACCGACGTCATACCTGGAATGTTAAGGGCCGACGCCCGCGATGCGGGAGCCCCCGTCCGCGTCGCGAGACTGACGTTCGACTCAGGTTCGAGGACTAAACTGGCCGGGTGAGGGACGACGACGCGAGCTGGGACGAGGACGTGCGCCTCGCCGTCTACCACGCCTTCGCCGACCGCGGCCGCGCGCCGTCCGCGCCGGAGCTGGCCGACGCCGCTGGCGGGTCACTGGCCGTCGCCAAGCAGGCGCTGCACCGGCTCGCCGCGGCCCACCACCTGGTGCTCGACGAGTCCGAGCACGTCGTGCTGGCCCACCCGTTCGCGGCGAAGTCGCTCGGCTTCTCGGTGATGGGCTCGCACACGCTGTGGTGGGGCGGCTGCGCGTGGGACTCCTTCGCCATCCCCCACCTGGTGGCCGGCGAGCCGGAGGTGCTCGTCGCGACCCGCTGCCCCGGCTGCGGCCAGCCGCACGCACTGGTCGTGGACCGTGCCGCGCCGCCCGAGGGCGCGCAGGTGGCGCACTTCCTCGTGCCCGCCGCGCGGATGTGGGACGACGTGCTGCGCACCTGCGGGCATCAGCGGCTGTTCTGCTGCGAGTCCTGCGTGGACGCCTGGCTGGCGGCCACCGGGCAGGCCAAGGGGTACGTCATGGACCTCGTCACGCTGTGGCGGCTCGCGCGCGGCTGGTACGAGGGCCGGCTCGAGCGCGGCTACCGGCGGCGGGAACCGGACAGCGCCGTCGCGTACTTCGCCGAAGCGGGCCTGACCGGGCCGTTCTGGGCGGCCACGGCCGGAGTCTGATTCGCCACATCCGGGTGCCCCGGCAGCCCGCGCCCCCGCCGGTTCCGCGAGGATGGCGGGATGAACGCGCCCGTTTCCGACGCCGATCTGCCCGCTGACGTCGAGCGCGCGCTGGCCGGGTTCCTCGGCCGGGCGAGCGCGGAAATCGTGGCGACCGAGCCGACCGTGAAGGCCGGGATCGACGCGCTGAGCGGGTTCGTGCTGACCGGTGGCAAGCGCTTGCGCCCGACGTTCGCCTGGTGGGGCTGGCGCGGCGCGGGCGGCGACCCGGCCGGCCCGGACGCCGAGGGCGTGCTGCAGGCGGTGTCGAGCCTCGAGCTGATCCAGGCGTGCGCGCTGATCCACGACGACCTGATCGACTCCTCCGACTCCCGGCGCGGTTTCCCGACGGTGCACATCGCGGGCGCGAAGCTGCACGCCGACCAGGGCTGGCTCGGCTCCCCCGCGACGTTCGGCCTGGCCACCGCGGTGCTCGTCGGCGACCTGGCCCTGGCCTGGGCCGACGACATGTTCGCCGACGCGGCCCTGCCCGCGCAGACCCTCTCCGCGGCTCGCCCGGCGTGGCGCGCGATGCGCACCGAGGTGCTCGCCGGGCAGTACCTCGACGTCCGCACGCAGGCCACCGGCGACGCCTCCGTCGAGGCCGCGCTGAAGATCGACCGGCTCAAGACCGCCGCCTACACCGTGCAGCGGCCGCTGCACCTCGGCGCCGCGCTCGGCGGGGCGTCGGACGAGCTGATCGCCACGCTGCTGGAGTTCGGCGGCGAGGTCGGCGTCGCGTTCCAGCTGCGTGACGACCTGCTGGGCGTGTTCGGCGACCCGTCGGTCACCGGCAAGCCCGCCGGCGACGACCTGCGCGAGGGCAAGCGCACGCTGCTCGTCGCGCTCGGCCTGCAGCTCGCCGCCGAGAAGGGCGAGACGGCCGCGGCCACGGTCATCGCGGACGCCATCGGCGACGCCGACCTGTCCGACGAGGGCGTCGAGACCGTCCGGATGGCGCTGCAGCAGGTCGGGGCGGTCGACGCGGTCGAGTGCCGGATCGACGAGCTGACCACCGCCGCGATGGCCGCGCTCGAGCGCGCGCACCTGGCCGAGCCGGCGCCCGCCGCGCTGACCGGGCTGGTCGTCAAGGCCACCCAGCGGACTTACTGACGTGCGGCACGTAGACGGGCCCGCCGACCACGTCGTTGTCATCGGGGCCGGGTTGGCCGGGCTTTCGGCGACCCTGCACCTGCTCGGCGCGGGCCGGCGCGTCACGCTGCTGGAGCAGGCCGACGTCCCGGGCGGGCGCGCCGGGCAGGAGAACTTCGACGGCAACGCCGTGGACACCGGCGCGAGCGTGCTGACCATGCCCGAGCTCCTCGAAGAGGCGTTCGCCGCGGTCGGCGAACCGCTGGCCAAGAACCTGCGCCTGACCCGGCTGGACCCGGCCTACGAGGCCCGGTTCGCCGACGGCAGCTCGCTGAGGCTGCGTACGGACGGCGACGCGATGGAGGCCGAGATCCGCGCCTTCGCCGGCGCCCGCGAGGCGGCGGGCTACCGGGCGCTGCGACGCTGGCTGAGCGAGCTGTACGCCGTGCAGAAGGACCGCTTCCTGGCGGCGAACTTCGACTCGCCGCTCGACCTCGCCCGCCCCGAGCTGGTGAAGCTCGCCGCGCTGGGCGGGTTCGGCCGGCTCGGCCCGCGCGTCTCCCGCTACCTGCTCGACGAACGGGTCCGGCGGCTCTTCACCTTCCAGTCGCTCTACGCCGGTCTCGACCCGGCGAGCGCGATCGGCGCGTACGGCGTCATCGCCTACATGGACACCGTCGGCGGTGTCTACTACCCCGAAGGCGGGATGGGCGAGATCGGCCGGGCGATGACCGGCGCGGCGGCCCGGGCGGGCGCCGACGTGCGGTTCGGCACCGAAGCCGCGTGGCTCGAGCGGGTCTCCTCGCGGGTGCGCGCGGTCCGGACGCGCTCGGGCGAGCGGATCGCCTGCGACGCCGTCGTCCTCGCCACCGAGCTGAGCGCGGCCTACCGGCTCATCGGCGCGCGGCCCCGGCGAGTCGTGCCGCTGCGGTATTCGCCGTCCGCCGTCGTCCTGCACGGCCGGACGACGCGGGCGTGGGACCTCGGGCACCACACGATCTACTTCGGCGACGCCTGGGAGCGGACGTTCGCGGAGATCATCCGCGAAGGGAAGCTCATGAGCGACCCGTCGCTGCTGGTCACGCGCCCCACGGCGAACGACCCGGGGCTGGCCGGGCGCGGCGGCGAGATCGTCTCGGTGCTCGCGCCCGCGCCGAACCTGCGTCGCGGGCCGATCGACTGGGACCGTGTCCGCGGGCCGTACCGCGAAGAGCTCCTTCGCACGCTCGAAGCGCGCGGGCTCACCGGGTTCGGCGACGGGTTCACCGTCGACGAGACGATCACCCCGGCGGACTGGGCGGCGCGCGGGCTCGCGGCCGGGACGCCGTTCTCGCTGGCGCACACGTTCGCGCAGACCGGCCCGTTCCGGCCGGCGAACCTGGTGCGCGCGGCGGGCAACGTGGTGCTCGCCGGCTGCGGCACCACTCCCGGCGTCGGCATCCCGCCCGTGCTCATCTCCGGACGACTGGCAGCGGAAAGGATCACCGGCCGGTGAACGAACTCGACGCCGCGGGCATCCTCTCGCCGGACCTGCGGGCCGCGTACACGGAGTGCCGCCGCATCAACGCCCACCACGGGCGCACGTTCTTCCTGGCCACCCGGCTGCTGCCGGCGCGGGCCCGGCCGGCCGCGCACACGCTCTACGGGTTCGCGCGGATGGCCGACGAACTCGTCGACAACCCCGAGCCGGGCACCGACCCGGCCGAGTCCTTGGACCGCGTCGCGGCGATGGTCGACGTCGTCTACGACGGCGGCACCCCGGGCGACCCGGTGCTGGTGGCCTTGGCCGACACCGTGCGGCGCTACGGCATCGCGCGTGACTTGTTCGACGCGTTCCTGAAGTCCATGCGGCTGGATCTCCACCCGATCGAGTACCGGACGTTCGCCGAGCTGGATGAGTACATGTACGGCTCGGCCGCGGTGATCGGCCTGCAGATGCTGCCGGTGTTCGGCACGGTCGGGCCGCGCGCCGACGCTTCGCCGGGTGCCATCGCGTTGGGCGAGGCGTTCCAGCTGACGAACTTCCTGCGCGACGTCGGCGAGGACCTCGATCGTGGTCGCCTCTACCTGCCGACTTCGGAGCTGGCGGCGTTCGGCGTCTCGCGATCGTTGCTGGAGCAGCGGCGGCCCGACCCGCGGATCCGGGCGGCGCTGGCGTACTTCGTCGCGAGGACGCGGGCGGTGTACCGGCGGGCCGAAGCGGGGGTTCCGTTGCTGCGGCCCGAATCGCGGCCGTGCGTGCGGACGGCGTTGACGCTGTACGAAGGCATCCTGGACGAGATCGTCGCGCTGGACTACGACATCCTCACGCGGCGCGCGGTGGTGCCGAAGTCCCGCAGGCTGGTAGTCGCGCTACCACCCTTGGCCGCGGTCTGGGCGCGCGAGACGCTCCGGGGCGGTCGTAGGCTGCGGTCATGACCGAACGACGCATCCGGATCGGCCTGCAGCTCCAGCCGCAGCACGCCGACTACGACACCATCCGGCGCACCGCCTCGGCCGCCGAAGACCTCGGCGCCGACATCGTCTTCAACTGGGACCACTTCTACCCGCTGTACGGCGATCCCGAGGGCGCGCACTTCGAGTGCTGGACCATGCTCGGCGCGTGGGCGGAGTCGACGTCGCGCGTGGAGATCGGCGCGCTGGTGACCTGCAACAGCTACCGCAACCCCGAGCTGCTGGCCGACATGGCCCGCACGGTCGACCACATCTCCGGCGGCCGGCTCATCCTCGGCATCGGCTCGGGCTGGTTCGAGAAGGACTACGACGAGTACGGCTACGAGTTCGGCACCGCGGGCGGCCGCCTCGACAACCTGGCGGAGTCGTTGCCGCGCATCGAGTCGCGCCTCGGCAAGCTGAACCCGGCGCCGACCCGCAAGATCCCGGTCCTCATCGGCGGCGGCGGCGAGAAGAAGACCCTCAAGCTGGTCGCCAAGCACGGCGACATCTGGCACGGCTTCGGCGACCCGGAGGTCGTCGAGCGCAAGGTGAAGATCCTCGACCAGCACTGCGCGGACGTCGGCCGCGACCCGGCCGAGATCGAGCGCTCGTGCGGCGTCCAGGGCGAGCCGGACGAGCTGGGCCCGAAGCTGCTGAGCCTGGGCGTCACGACGTTCACGGTGGGTGTGGGCGGCCCAGACTACGACCTGGACGCGCTCAAGTCGTGGATCGCCTGGCGCGACAAGACCACCGGCTGAGCTTGGTTCGTGAAGGCCACCTTCAGGAACTTCAAGTTCCTGAAGGTGGCCTTCACGGCTTTTGAGCCCGGTGTGCGGCGACGCGTTCGCGGACCGGGGCGGCGGGCGCCACGCCGGCGTCGACGATCTCCTGCGCCGGCATCGGCATGGTCACCGTCTGTCATCCCCGGCTGGGCGCGGCCCACCTGCGCGACCCTGCGGCGGCGAGCTGTCTCCGCAGGTCAGAACGCCATCGCTTGCGCGCGGCGCTTCACCTCCGTGCCGTGGCTGGTGCGCAGGGCGTTGACCGGGGTGTTGCCCGGCAGGCTCTCGTCGGTCTCGAAGAGCCACCGCAGCATCTCGGTCCGGGAGAACCCGGAGTCGGCGAGCACCGTGATAGTCCCGGCGAGGCCCTTGACGACCCCGTCCTTGACCAAGAAGGCGCCGGGAACGCACAGGTCACCGCCGCGTCTGAGGGCGATCAGCTGCCCGTCGCGCAGCATCTGGCGAACCTTGTTGGCCGACGTCCCGAGGGCTTTCGCGACCTCTCCCACCGGGAGGACCGCGATGGCGGTATCGAGAATGTCGTCGGCGACAGGAATCCCACTCACAGGTGACACTCTGCCACATTCCACACTCACGCCCGTTAGTGCGCATGGGTGACCGCGAGGTCTCCTCCACCAGCCGTGTGCGGTTCCGTACGATCCATACTCGTGACTCGCACCCAACCCGGCCTGGTCGGCACGCTCCTCGAGCGGCGCTACCGGGTGGACCGGCTGCTCGCGCACGGGGGGATGTCCTCCGTCTACCGGGGAACGGACACCCGGCTGGACCGTCCGGTCGCGATCAAGATCATGGATCCGCGGTTCGCCGACGACCGGTCGTTCGTGGACCGGTTCGTGCGGGAGGCGCAGTCGGCGGCGCAGCTGCACCACCCGCACGTGGTGGCGGTGCACGACCAGGGCTTCGACCTGCCCCAGGGCGCCGAGTCCGGACTGGCGTTCCTGGTGATGGAGCTGGTCGACGGCGGGACGCTGCGCGACCTGCTGGCCGACCAGGGCCCCCTGGACGTCGCGCTGGCGCTGAGCGTGGCCGAGCCGGTGCTCTCGGCGCTGGCCTCCGCGCACCGGGCCGGGCTGGTGCACCGGGACGTCAAGCCGGAGAACGTGCTGATCGGCCGGTCCGGGCCGCACGCCGGCGGCGTCGTGAAGGTCGCCGACTTCGGCCTGGTGCGGGCCGTGGCGAGCGCGGGCACGACGAGCTCGAGCGTCATCCTCGGCACCGTCGCCTATCTGTCGCCCGAGCAGGTCGAGACGGGCGCGGCGTCCGCGCGGGGCGACGTCTACTCGGCCGGCATCCTGCTCTACGAAATGCTGACCGGGCAGGTGCCCTACACCGGCGACACCGCGATCTCGGTGGCGTACCGGCACGTGAACGACGACGTCCCGCGCCCGAGCGAGCTGCGCCCGGACCTGCCGCCCGCGCTGGACGAGCTGATCACGCGCGCGACCCGGCGCGACCCCGAGCTGCGCCCCGCCGACGCCGGGGACTTCCTGACCGAGCTGACGGCGGTGCGCGCGCAGCTGGGCCTGCTGCCGGTGACCGTGCCCGTCCCGGTCTCCCACGGCCAGGGCGACCTCGCCGACACCGAGCGCACGCTGCCGCGGATCCCGCAGGTGCCGGGCACCGAGAAGACGATGCCGGTGCACCGCCCGAACGCGACGCGGGCGCTGAGCCACCCGGGCACCCCGCCGCCGGGCATCACCCAGCAGATCCCGCCCGTGCGGCCGCCGGGGTCGCGGCGCCGGAGCGAGCCGGAGCCGGAGCGGCCGAAGGACAACCGGAAGCGGATCGCCATCATCGCCGGGGCGGTGCTGCTGTTCGGCGGGCTGATCACGGCGTTCATCTTCATGCTCACCGACACCGGGGGCGACAAGACCGCGACCGTGCCGAAGCTCGTCGGGCTGAACCAGGCCGCGGCGGGCGACGCGCTGCGGGCGGTGAAGCTGAACCCGCAGTTCAGCCAGGAGTACGACAACTCGGTGCCCTCGAACACCGTGCTGCGCGCCGAGCCCGCGGAGGGCACGTCGCTGGCGCCGAACTCGACGGTGTCGGTCGTGCTGTCGAAGGGCCGCCCGGCGGTGCCGGACATCCGGCCGGGCACCGCGCTGCCCGACGCCGAGCAGGCGATCAAGACCGCCCGGCTGACCCCGGTCCGCGGGACGGACGACTTCGACGCCGACGTCCCGCAGGGCGCGGTGATCCGCACCGAGCCGTCCGCGGGCAGCCAGCTGAACATCGGCGGCCAGGTCACGATCATCGTGTCGAAGGGCCCGATCCCGCTGCCGCCGGTCCCGGACGTCGCCGGGCGGAGCAAGGACGAGGCGTTCCAGCTGCTGCAGCAGGCCGGCTTCGAGCCGTTCCAGGCGGGCGAGGAGTTCAAGCAGGACATCCCGGGCGGCGCCGTCACCCGGACCGACCCACCGGCCAACGCGCAGGCGAAGGCGAAGCGGATCGGCGTCTTCGTCAACAACGCCGTCCAGGTGCCGGACGTGCGGTTCCGCTCGTTCGACGACGCCCAGAAGATCCTCGAGCAGGCCGGGCTGCAGGCCGACCGCGACGGCGGCCGGGGCCACGGCAACGGCGGCGGGGGCTTCGACTTCGTCTTCCAGCAGGACCCGCAGCCGGGCACGTTCGTGCAGAAGGGCAGCAAGGTCAAGCTGAAGGGCTTCGGGGGATGATCGGCAGCCGAGGCCGCGTGACCGGCACGATCGGCCCCGGCCTCATCGGCGAGGTGCTCCTGAACGTCCGGGGCGGCACGGAGGCGTTCTACGCCTACCCGGCCGACCCGGACGCGAGCTTCTCCTCCGGCACCCAGGTGCTCGTCGTGGACTTCGAACCCCCTCGCACGGTTTATGTCGAACGGTGGCAACCGCTGGGCCGCTAGCGGCGTCGAAGGGCTACCAACGACAGACGCAACAACTGAAAACCGAGGGGTGTGGGAGGCCAATGAACATCCTGCTGATCGTCGGCATCGCCGTCGTGGCCGTGATCGTGATCTTCGGACTGCTCCGGATCCTGTACAGGGTGGCGGAGCCGAACGAAGCACTGATCGTGTCCGGCTGGGGGATCCGGGTCGAGCGCAGCGAAACCGCGGACAGCCTGGGCTTCAAGATCATCACCGGCCGCGGCGTGAACGTCATCCCGGGGTTCCAGACCGCCCGGCGGCTGTCCCTCGACACCCGGGGCGTCAACCTGCAGGTCTCCTGCGTGACCCGGCAGGGGCTGCCGGTCACCGTGCGGGCCGTGGTGATCTACAAGGTCGGCGACGACTTCTCGTCGATCGCCAACGCGGCCCGCCGGTTCCTGGACCAGCAGAAGGGCATGAACGACACGATCCACGAGCTCTTTTCCGGGCACCTGCGCTCGATCGTGGGCGGGCTGACCATCGAGGAGATGATCCACAACCGGGACGCGCTCACCGGCGAGGTGCGCCAGTCCTCGGCCACGGAGATGATCAAGCTGGGCCTGATCGTGGACTCCCTGCAGATCCAGGAGATCGACGACGAGTCGGGCTACATCCTCAACCTCGGCAAGCCGCACGCCGCCGCGATCGCCGCGTCGGCCCGCATCGCCGAGGCGCAGCGCGACCAGGAGGCCGCCGAGGTCGAGCAGATGTCCGCGGCGAAGAAGGCGGCCGCGGTCCGCGAAAGCCAGATCCAGCAGGCCGGCTACCAGGCCGAGGTCGACCAGGCGCGGGCGAAGATGTCCCAGTCGGGTCCGCTGGCCGAGGCGACCGCGCGCCAGGAGGTCGTCGTCCAGGAGACGCGGGCGGCCGAGCTGGAGGCGGCGCTCGCGGAGCAGCGGCTGCAGTCGCAGGTCCGCAAGCCGGCCGACGCGAAGGCGTACGACACGCGTACGGCGGCGGACGCGGCCCGTGACGCTTCGATCGCGAAGGCGCAGGCCGAGGCGAAGGAGACCGAGCTGCGGGCGGTGGCGGACGCGACCCGCGTCAAGACCGCGGCCGAGGCCGAAGCGCAGGCGACGAAGGCCCGTGCGGAGGCGGCGGCCGGCGCGACCCGGGCGACCGGTGAGGCGGAGGCGGCCGCGGCCAAGGCACGCGGTCTCGCCGACGCGGAAGCCGCGAAGGCGAAGGGTCTCGCCGAAGCCGAGTCGGCCCGGGCGAAGGGCCTGGCCGAGGCGGACGCCATCAAGGCGCGTGCCGCGGCGCTGGCGGAGAACCAGGAGGCGGTCGTCGCGCAGCAGCTGGCCGAGCGCTGGCCGGAGATCGTCGAGGCGGGCGCGAGCGCGTTCGGCAACATCGACCACATGGTCGTGCTCAACGGCGCCGACGGCATGTCCGACATGTTCGCCAAGGCGCTGTCGCTCGGCGGAACCGGTCTCGGCCTGGCCCGGCAGCTGATGGACGCCATGGGCAAGCCGGCCGAACCGGCGCTCGACGAGCCCGCCCGGCGCAACGGCGAACTCAAGTTGAGCGACTGACAGTTCACTCTGCGTGCGGCCCTTGTGTCCCGGATCACGGGAGGCAAGGGCCGTACGCCCGTTCGGGGGCGGCAATTCCCGGGCGGTTGTCCTACCGTGGGCGCATGGTGCCGGACAGCGTGTCGCGGGCCGTCCGATGAGCTTCTTCACCGGCGGTCCCCGCGAGCGTCCCCTGTTCCCCGTACCGGAGCAGGAGCTCTACGCGTTCAACGGACGACACTGGACCGATCCCCCGCGCGAGCACATCGTCCCGGCGGTGCTGCCGTGGGCGCAGCCGCTGGGCCGGTCCGAGCGCACGATCGTGGCGCTGCGGGCGGTCGAGGTCTGGCCGCAGGCGCTGACGCTGCGCATCACGGTGTTCTCCCGGGACAGCCTGGTCGACGACCCCACCGAGGGGCTGATCGACCACCGGCGCAAGCCCGACTACAACGGGCTGCTGATCGGCGTGCTCTACGCCGACGGCAGCCGGGCGAGCTCCGAGACGATCTCGGTGCCGTCCGCGTCCGAACCGGAGGACCCGGTGCTGCGGGCGCAGCCCGTCGGCGGCACGCGCTTCGCCGTCGAGCACGAAGTGTTCCTGTGGCCGCTCCCGCCGGCCGGTCCGCTGAAGCTGATCGTGCAGTGGACGGACCGGCAGATCGCCGAGACGCGCACGACGCTCGACGGCGGCGCGATCCGGGCCGCGGCGAAGGACGCCGCGGAGATCTGGCCGGGGCTCGGCAAGCGGCAGGTGAACGGCCTGCCGGTGCGCCGCGTCGGCAAGCAGGTGGCGCTCACCCCCGAATGGGGGACTTCGGTGGTGCGGGCGGAAGAGCCCGGGTCCACCCCCGCGGAGTAGCGGATTTCCTGATCTGTGACCCCGGGCACCGGCGACCGGGGTATCTCGAATGGACGAACGGGGTGGGTAGTTAGCGTCGTGGAAACACTTCGACCACCCGCCCGTCACGTCGGGCTGGTGCAGTGCTGTCACCGGGGCGCCGCCCCGGGCCGGGGGCTCCGCCACCCGGACCCCCGAAAGACGCAGTGCTGTCACCGGGGCGCCGCCCCGGGCCGGGGGCTCCGCCACCCGGATCCCCGAAAGACGGTGGTTCCTCCCTTCCGACGCACGTGGCCGTGCACACCCGCGAACCCGGAAAGGTCGCCCATGGCAGGCTCTCCGCTCAGCGCGCTCGACGTCGCTTTCCTCTGCCTGGAAAGCGAAACCTCCCCGATGCACATGGGGGCGGTGGTCACCTTCACCGCCCGTGGTCCGGTGGACCCCGCCGCGGTGACCGCGCTGCTGGCCGAACGCGCCGCCCGGC
Source organism: Amycolatopsis sp. NPDC051061 (assembly GCF_040682935.1). NCBI lineage: Bacteria > Bacillati > Actinomycetota > Actinomycetes > Pseudonocardiales > Pseudonocardiaceae > Amycolatopsis > Amycolatopsis sp. NPDC051061. Next base: position 83,897 of record NZ_JBFBBZ010000022.1, on the reverse strand, counting down.
TGCCGAAGCTGCGCCAACGGGCCCGCGCGGAGCTGTTCCCCCCGGGGTCGGCCAGCTGGGCCGAAGACCCGAAGTTCGTTGCGGCGGAACACATCCACCACGTGACGCTGAGCTCCCTGTACGAGCCGGACCCCCTCGCGGCGTACGCGTCGCGGTGGATCGCCGAGCCGCTCGACACGTCCCGGCCGCTGTGGGACCTCACCCTCGTCACCGGGCTGCCGGACGGGAACTTCGCGCTGCTGCTGAAGCTGCACCACGCCCTCACCGACGGTGAGGGCGCGTACGCGGTCGCGGCCGGCCTGCTCGACGGCGTCAAGCTGCCGGACCCGACCCCGTCGCGGCCGATCCCGGCGCCGAGGTCCACTTTGGACACGGTGAAGGACACCCTCGGCACCGTCTGGGGCCAAGCGAACGAAGCCGCCGGTATCGCCTCGTCGGTGGTGCGGGCGACGCGGCCGACGCTGTCACCGGTGTCGGCACCGGCCTCGGCCGAGCGACGGCTCGGGTTCGTGCGGCTGCCCCTGTCCGAGCTGCGCCAGGTGCGCAAGGCCCACGGCGGCACCACCAACGACGTCGTGCTGGCGGTGCTTTCCGGCGCGCTGCGCGAATGGCTCGTGAACCGCGGCCACCGTGCCGACGGCCGCACGCTGCGCGCGCTGATCCCGGTGAGCGTCCGCGGCCGGGCCGGCGGCCAGGTGGGCGGCAACAAGCTGTCCGGGTACCTGTGCGACCTGCCGATCGGCGAGGACGACCCGGCCGAGCGGCTCCGGGTGGTCCGCCGGGCGATGACCCGCAACAAGGCGGCCGGCCCGAGCCGCGGCGCGGGCGCGCTGCCGCTGCTCGCCGGCCGCGTCCCGCCGCTGCTGCACCGGCTGGGCACCCGCGCCGCGGGCCAGGCGGCGCCGCTGCTGTTCGACCTGGTGATCACGACGGTGCCGGTCCCGCCGGCCCGGCTTTCGATCGACGGCGCGCCGCTGTCGGAGATGTACCCGTTCGTCCCGCTGGCCCCGCGCCACGCGGTCGGCATCGCGGTGGCGACGTACCGCGACTCGGTCCACATCGGACTGCAGGCCAACGGCGCGGCGGTGCCGGACGTGGGCTCCCTGCGCGACGCGGTCGTGAAGTCGATGGACCGCCTGCTCGACGCCTCCTGACCCAGCGGGGCGGGGTCAGCCGCGGAGCATCTCCGCGACCAGGAACGCCAGCTCCAGCGACTGCTGCGTGTTCAGCCGCGGGTCGCAGGCCGTCTCGTAGCGGCCCGACAGGTCGATGTCCGAGATCTCCTGGGCGCCGCCCAGGCACTCCGTGACGTCCTCGCCCGTGAGCTCCACGTGGATGCCGCCGGGGTAGGTGTTCAGCTGGTTGTGGACCTCGAAGAAGCCCTGGACCTCGTCGACGATCCGGTCGAAGTGGCGGGTCTTGTAGCCGGTCGACGACTCGTGCGTGTTGCCGTGCATCGGGTCGCACTGCCAGATGACCTTGTGCCCGGACGCCTCGACCCGCTCGACGATGCCCGGCAGCACCTCGCGGACGTTGCCGTTGCCCATCCGCGCGATCAGCGTCAGCCGGCCCGGCTCGAAGCGCGGGTCGAGCCGCTCGACGTACTCCACGGCCTGGTCGGGCGTGGTCGTCGGGCCGATCTTCAACCCGATCGGGTTGGCCAGCAGCTCGGCGAACGCGATGTGCGCGCCGTCCAGCTGCCGGGTCCGCTCGCCGATCCAGAGGAAGTGTGACGAGAGGTTGTACAGCTTCGGGTTCGTCGCGTCGGCGTTGTCCAGGCGCAGCATCGAACGCTCGTAGTCGAGCAGCAGCGCTTCGTGGCTGGCGAAGATCTCCGTGGACTGCAGCGACGTGTCGGTGACGCCGCACGCCGACATGAACCGCAGGCCGCGGTCGATCTCGTTGGCCAGCGCCTCGAAGCGCTGCGCCGCCGGCGACGCCGACACGAAGTCCTTGTTCCAGTCGTGCACCTGGTGCAGGTCGGCCATCCCGGCGCCGGTGAGGGCGCGGACGAGGTTCATCGCGGCGCCCGCGTTCGCGTAGGCGCGGATCATCCGGCCGGGGTCCGGCACCCGCAGCTCGGGCTTGGCGACGAGGGAGTTGATGATGTCGCCGCGGTACACCGGCAGGCCGAGGGCGTCCGTCGCGGCCGAGCGCGGCTTCGCGTACTGGCCGGCGATGCGCCCGACCTTGACCACCGGCAGGCTGGCGCCGTAGGTCAGCACGACCGCCATCTGCAGCAGCGTCCGCAGGTTGGCGCGGATGTGCGGCTCGGTGTTGGACTCGAACGTCTCCGCGCAGTCACCACCCTGCAGGAGGAAGGCCTCACCGCGGGCGACCATGGCCAGCCGGTCCTTCAGCCGGTCGATCTCCGGCGGGACGGTGATCGGCGGCACGCTCTCCAGCACCGCGCGGACCCGGCGGGTCGCGTCCGGGTCGGGCCACTCCGGCTGTTGCGCGGCCGGCCGGGCCAGCGCCTTGTCGAGCCGCGCGCGCAGCTCGGGCGGCAGCGGCGGCAGTTCGGGCAAGGTGTCGACAGGGACGTCCACAGTCCAGTTCACGAACACCAGGATAGGGTTCCCGCCCCGCCCCGCTTCGCCCGGTTCGCCCCCGAGCTGGCAGAGCGCCAGATGTGCCGGGGAGAAAACGCCGGTTCAGCCCGTCGAGCTGGGGACCCGCACCGAATGGCCGGACCGGGGTCCGCACGGCGGGAGAACCGGCTCCCGCCGCGCGGAGCTCACTCAGCAGGGACGCCCGGACGCGAACGTCGCCACCGCGTTCACGCGGGAGAACGCCGGCACCCGCAGCAGCGCGCCCGTGTACTTCTCGCCGGTGAACAGGCACCACGTGTCCTGGCTGCCGTTCTGTTCGGTGACCGCGGTGAACGGCGGCGCGATCGACGGCGTCGGCGCCGCCAGGCAAAGCGAAGTGGTGCCGAAGCCCACCAGGACGAGACTTTCCGGAATGCACGCCGTGGTCCGCGCGGACGCCGACGGCGCCGTCAGCAGCATCGTGGCCAGCGCGGACACGGCGAAGAACACCATTCTTTTCATGATTCTTTCCCCTCTTTTCCCCAGTGAGGGGAACAACCCCCTCACATTCCAGATTGGCAGGAAGTGTCCGCCACGGGGAAGACCCCGTCACGCAAATAGCGCAGCACCGCCGCGTTCCCGCAAGCGTTTTCCCGCGTGAAGACGCCGTGGCCGCCCGCGTCGACGGTCACCAGCCGCGCCCGGTTTCCGAACGCCGCTCGCGTTTCGCGCGCGCCGGACAGCGGGGTCGCCGGATCGCGCCGGTTCTGCACCAGCAGGACGTTCGCCGGGCCGGGGCCGCCGACGCGCGCCGGCGGTTCGCTGCGCTCGACGGGCCAGGACGCGCACGGGTTCACGTTCGCCGCGGCCGGGCCGAACATCGGGTGCCGCACCCGCTCGCGTTCGACCGCGCGCTGGTAGTAGCCGACCTGCTCGGGCCAGTCGGAGTCGTTGCAGATCACCTGGAGTTGCAGCGCCGCCCGGGTGTCGCCGTCGAGCGGCCCCGCCGCGGCGCGCGCGGTACCCGCCCACTCGGCGGCGAGGGCGGGGAAGGACGCGTCGTCGTAGAGCCCGTTCCACGTGTCCGAGCGGAACTCCGGGCCCCGCACGGCGGCCAGCTCGGCGAACTTCGCCGTCACCTCGGCCGGGGTCCGCCCCAGGTGGTAGCCGTCGTCGCGCGCGGCGGCCCAGGCGGCGAAGTCCGGGAACCGGTCGTCGAACCCCTCCGCGAAGCGCTGGTTGGCGCGGACGTCGAGGCCGCGCGGGCCGAGGACGCTGTCGAGCACGATCCGGTCGCCGCGGGCGGGGAACATCGACGCGTAGGCGGCGCCGAGGTAGCTGCCGTACGAGAAGCCGTAGTAGGAGATCTTCCGCTCCCCCAGCGCTTCCCGGATCCGGTCGAGGTCGCGCGCGGTGTTCGCGGTCGTCATGTGCGGCAGCAGGTCCGCCGTCGCCGCCTCGCCGCACTGTCTCGCGACGACACGCGCTTTCGCCGCGGTGGCGACGACGTCACGCGGGCTGTCCGCGTACGGGCCGAGCACGGCGCCACGCTGCTCGGGCGTCATGTCGCACGTCACCGGCGTGCTGTAGCCGGTGCCGCGCGGGTCGAAGCCGATGACGTCGTAGGCGTCCGGCAGGCCGGAGGCGCCCATCCGCTGCAGCAGCTGCGCGGGCATGGCTAGCCCGGGACTGCCCGGGCCGCCGGGGTTCATCAGCAGCACGCCGCGGCGCTGGCCCGGCACCCCGGCGTGCCGCGAAATCATCAGCTCGATGGTGCGCTCGGGGTGCGCGTAATCGAGCGGCACGCGCAGTTTCGCGCATTCGAGCCCGGCCGTGGGCGACGGCGACCTGCCGTAGTCCGGGCAGGGCGTCGTCCACTCGAGCCGCGGTGAGGCGTCCGCCGGCGGCGCGGCGAGCACGGGCAGGAAAGCCAGCGATATCAACGTTTTCCGCATGCCCCGAGCCTGGCCCGGCGGGAGCGCGTGGACGTCAGCCCGGGGGCCGGACCGGAAGGTCCTCCCCCGGGCTGACGGCGGTCACGCGGCTTGCGCGCGGTTGTACAGGTTCTGCGCGTCGGTGCCGAAGTACGGCCCGAACATGTAACCCGGCAGGAAGGTGTAGCCGAAGCTGTTCACCGAGGCCTGGACGCCGGAACCGGTGCCTTCGGTGAACGACAGGAACCACGGCCCGCCGCTCGAACCGCCGGTCATGGTGCAGTTCATGCCGTGGTCCTTGGTCAGCAGGAAGTCCGTGAACGTGCTGCCGCTGCAGTAGATCAGCTTCGTGCCGTCGTAGGGCGCCGCGGCCGGGTAGCCGAAGGTGTACATGCTCTGGTTCTTCGGCTGGTTGAAGGCGATCCCCTGCGCGCCGACGACGTCGGTCAGCCGCTGCCCGTCGAGCGGGTTCACGACAGCCATGCCGACGTCGTAGTTCATGTCCTCACCGGCTTCCCACTGCGGCGTGGTCAGCGTGGTCTTCGCCGCCCACTGGCCGTAGGGCGCGTTGCCGTTGTCGTAGCCGGGGACGAAGGTCCATTGCGTGTGCCAGGTGCCCTGGTACTTCACGCAGTGCCCGGCGGTGACGACGACGCTGCCGTTGGTGCTGGTGACGGCGTCACCGGAGCAGGACGCGTTCTGGCCGCCGAAGACGAAGAACACGCGCCCGGCGGTGTGCGTGACCTGGCCGCCGCCGGTCCACGCGCCCCCGCCGTTGGGAATGCTCCGGATGATCGCGCTCCGCCCGCGTTCCACGTCCTTCGGCGTGAACGCGGGGGCTTTGACGAGGTTGTCCATCGGGATGGCCGCCCGCATGGCGTCGGGCGTCCAGAAGGGTTTCGGCGCGGCCTGGGCGGGCACGCCGACCAGGGCGAACGCGAGGGAGAGGACCGCGGTGACGACCGCGGTCCGGAAAGTCGTGTGCTTCAAGGGGCCCACCTTCCGCCGAGGTGAATTGCCGCGAAACCGGCACAGTTACTCGAAAGTAGTTGTCCGTGCACGCAGAGCACAGCCGCTGTTCGGCCCAATGCGGCCCAAAGCCGTGAAGGCCACCTTCAGGAACTTTAAGTTCCTGAAGGTGGCCTTCACGGCTTTCCTGGAATCAGACGACGGCGAGCGGCAATGCCGTCGGGTGGACCGGGGCCGGCAGATCCGAAGCGCCGGTGAGGAACGCGTCGACCGCGTTGGCCACCGAACGGCCCTCCGCGATCGCCCACACCACCAGCGATGCCCCGCGGTGCGCGTCGCCGCAGACGAAGACCCCCGGGGATTCCGTCTGCCAGTCCGCGCCGCACGACAGCGTGCCGCGGCGGGTCAGGGACAGGCCGAGGCCGTCCAGCAGTGGCATCTCCTCCACGCCCTCGAAGCCGATCGCCAGCAGGACCAGGTCGGCCGGGAGCGTCTCGACCTCGTCGTTGACCGGGATGACCTCGCGGCGGCCGGTCGCCGGGTCCTTCTGGACGCGGACCTGCTGCAGCTCGACCGCCCTCACGCGGCCCTCTTCGTCGCCGACGAACCGCTTGACCGCGACGGCGAACTTCCGCTCGCCCGCCTCCTCGTGCGCCGGGTAGGTGCGCAGGATGTACGGCCAGGTCGGCCACGGCGAGCGCTCGTCGTCCCTTGTGGACGGTGGCGTCGGGTACTGGTCGAGCTGCGTCACGGAAAGCGCGCCCTGGCGGGTGGCGGTGCCGTAGGAGTCGGCGCCGGTGTCGCCGCCGCCGATGATCAGCACGTGCTTGCCGCGCGCGTCGACCGACGGCGGGCCGTCGCCTTCGACGAACTTGTTGGCCGGCACCAGGTGCTCCATCGCCAGGTGGACGCCGCTCAGCTCGCGGCCCGGTGTCGTCGTGTCGTCGCGGCCGCGCAGTGCGCCGACCGCGAGCACGACGGCGTCGTACTGCTCGCGCAGGTCCTCCACCGAAAGGTCGACGCCGACCTCGCAGCCGGTGACGAACTTGGTGCCCTCCTTGCGCAGCTGCGCGAGGCGCCGGTCGAGGACCTTCTTCTCCATCTTGAACTCGGGGATGCCGTAGCGCAGCAGGCCGCCGAGGCGGTCGTCGCGCTCGAACACCGTGACCTCGTGGCCGGCGCGGGTCAGCTGCTGAGCGGCGGCGAGCCCGGCCGGGCCGGAGCCGACCACGGCGACCCGCTGCCCACTGGCCACTTCGGACAGCTGCGGCTGGACGTAGCCCGCTTCCCACGACTGGTCGGCGATCGTCTGCTCGACGCGCTTGATCGCCACCGGGCCGCCGGAGGCCGGCGAGATGGACAGGACACAACCCGCCTCGCACGGCGCCGGGCACAGCTTCCCGGTGAACTCGGGGAAGTTGTTGGTGGCGTGCAGCCGGTCGCTCGCCGCGGCCCAGTCGCCGCGGCGGACCAGGTCGTTCCACTCCGGGATCAGGTTGCCGAGCGGGCAGCCGGAGCCGCCGGAGTGGCAGAACGGGATGCCGCAGTCCATGCAGCGCGTCGCCTGCTTGCGCACCTTTTCGTTGCGCTCGCCCGGGTCGACGTCCGCGTAGACCTCGCCCCACGAGGAAAGCCGCTCCTCGTAAGGCTTCTTCTTCGGCTCTTCGCGGTCGTATTTGAGAAAACCGGTCGGGTCAGCCACGAGCGGCCTCCATGATCGCCTCGTCGACGTCGCGACCGGCAGCCTTCGCCGCCTTCGCCGCGTCCAGGACCCGCTGGTAGTCCCGCGGCATCACCTTGGTGAACGCCACGGAGCGGCGCGGCCAGTCGCCGAGCAGCGACGCGGCCACCGCGGAGCGGGTGAGATCGTAGTGCTGGTGCACGGTTTTCTTCAGCCAGGCCAGGTCGTCCGCGGTCGGCTTGAGCAGGTCCACCATGTCCTGGTTGACCTTCTTGCGGTCGACGTCGAGCACGAACGCCATGCCGCCGGACATGCCGGCCGCCAGGTTGCGCCCGGTCGGGCCGAGCACCACCGCGCGGCCGCCGGTCATGTACTCGAAGGCGTGGTCGCCGACGCCCTCGGCGACGACGGTGGCGCCGGAGTTGCGAACGCAGAACCGTTCGCCGACCTGGCCGCGCAGGAAGATCTCGCCGGCCGTCGCGCCGTACGCGATCGTGTTGCCCGCGATCGTCTGCGCCTCGGCGGCGAAGGCGGCCGCCGGGTCGGGGCGGACGATGATCCGGCCGCCGGAAAGGCCCTTGCCGACGTAGTCGTTCGCGTCGCCGACCATGTCGAGGGTGAGGCCGCGCGGCAGGAACGCGCCGAGCGACTGCCCCGCGGATCCGGTGAGCAGCACGTGGATCGTGCCCTCGGGCAGGCCGTCACCGCCGTAGCGGCGGGTGATCTCCGACCCGAGCAGCGTGCCGACGGTCCGGTTGACGTTGCGCACCGGCAGTTCGAGCCGCACCGGGTGCGCGTCTTCCAGGGCCGCTTCGGCGAGCTGGATGAGCGTGCGGTCCAGGGCGTGCTCGAGGCCGTGGTCCTGGCCGCGGGTGCGCCGCTTCGCGCCGCCGTACGGCGTCGCGGTAGGCATCTCGAAGATCGGCGTCAGGTCCAAACCGGACGCCTTCCAGTGGTCGACGGCCTCGTCGGTGTCCAGCAGCTCGGCGTGGCCGATGGCCTCGTCGAGCGTCCGGAAGCCCAGCGCCGCCAGGGTTTCCCGGACTTCTTCGGCGACGAACTTGAAGAAGTTGACGACGTGCTCGACCTGGCCGGTGTAGCGCTTGCGCAGCTCGGGGCTCTGCGTGGCGACGCCGACCGGGCAGGTGTCGAGGTGGCAGACGCGCATCATGATGCAGCCCGCGACGACGAGGGGGGCCGTCGCGAAGCCGTACTCCTCGGCGCCGAGCAGCGCGGCGATGACGACGTCGCGCCCGGTCTTCATGGCGCCGTCCACCTGCACGGTGATCCGGTCGCGCAAACCGTTGAGCAGCAACGTCTGCTGGGTCTCGGCGAGGCCGATCTCCCACGGCGTGCCCGCGTGCTTGAGCGAGTTCATCGGCGACGCGCCGGTGCCGCCGTCGTGGCCGGAGATCAGCACGACGTCCGCGTGCGCCTTGGACACGCCGGCCGCGACCGTGCCGACACCGAGCGAGGACACCAGCTTCACGTGGATGCGGGCGTGCTCGTTGGCGTTCTTGAGGTCGTGGATCAGCTGGGCGAGGTCCTCGATGGAGTAGATGTCGTGGTGCGGCGGCGGGGAAATCAGGCCGACGCCCGGCGTGGAGTGCCGGGTCCGCGCGATCCACGGGTACACCTTGTTCGGCGGCAGCTGGCCGCCCTCGCCGGGCTTGGCGCCCTGCGCCATCTTGATCTGGATGTCGTCGGCGTTGACGAGGTACTCGCTCGTGACGCCGAACCGTCCACTCGCGACCTGCTTGATCGCACTGCGGCGCTCCGGGTCGTACAGCCGCTCGGGGTCCTCGCCGCCCTCACCCGTGTTGGACCGGCCGCCGAGCCGGTTCATCGCGATGGCCAGGGTTTCGTGCGCCTCGGCCGAGATCGAGCCGTACGACATCGCACCGGTGTTGAAGCGCTTGAAGATCGCTTCGGCGGGCTCGACCTCGTCGAGCGGGATCGGCTCGCGGAGGCCGTCGCGGAAGGCGAACAACCCGCGCAGCGTGCCGCCCTCGCGGTAGAGGCGGCGCACCTCGTCGGTGTACTTGCGGTACACCTCTTCGCGGCCGGTCTTGGACGCGTGCTGCAGCAGGAACACCGTCTCCGGCGTGAACAGGTGCAGCTCGCCCTCGCGGCGGTAGGCGTACTCGCCGCCGGTGTCGAGTCCACGGTGGACACGCTCGGTCGGGTTGTCCGGGTACGCGCGGCGATGCCGGACGGCGACCTCTTCGGCGAGCACCTCGAGGCCGACGCCGCCGAGCTTCGACGACGTCCCGGTGAAGTACTCGTCGAGCAGGTCCTGGGCCAGGCCGAGGGATTCGAAGACCTGGGCAGCGGTGTACGCGCCGACCGTCGAGATACCCATCTTGGACATGATCTTCAGGACGCCCTTGACGAGAGCCTGCACGTAGTTGCGGATCGCCTTGCGGGACTCGATGCCCGTCACGGCGCCCTGCCCGATCATGTCCTCGATGGTCTCGAAGGCCAGGTACGGGTTGACCGCGGCGGCACCGTAGCCGAGCAGCAGCGCGATGTGGTGCACCTCGCGCGCGTCGCCGGATTCGACGACCAGCGCGACGCGCAGGCGTTCCTTGGTGCGGACCAGGTGGTGGTGCACCGCGGAGACCAGCAGCAGCGACGGGATCGGCGCCATCCGGTGGTCGGAGTCGCGGTCGGACAGCACGAGCGTGCGCGCGCCGGCCGCGATCGCCTCGGACGCCTCGCGGCGGACCCGCTCGATCGCACTGGCCAGCGCCTCGGCGCCACCGTCCACTTCGTACAGTCCGGAAAGGACACTGCAGGCGAAGCCGGGGAGGTCGCCGTCGTCGTTGATGTGGATGAGCTTGGCGAGCTCGTCGTTGTCGATGACCGGGTACGGCAGCTTGAGGTGGCGGCAGGACGCCGGGCCGGGGGCCAGGAGGTTGCGCTCCGGCCCCATGATCCGCGCCATGCAGGTGACGAGCTCCTCGCGGATCGCGTCGAGCGGCGGGTTGGTCACCTGGGCGAAGTTCTGCTTGAAGTAGTCGTAGAGCAGCCGGGATCGTTGCGACAGCACCGCGGGCGGCGTGTCCGTGCCCATCGAGCCGATCGGCTCGGCGCCCTTCTCGGCCATCGGCGCGAGCAGGATCTTCAGCTCTTCTTCGGTGTAGCCGAAGGAAAGCTGGCGGCGCAGCACCGAGTCGTGGCTCTGCACGACGTGGTCGCGGTCGGGCAGCTCGGCGATCTTCAGCAGGCCCGCGTGCAGCCAGCCCTCGTACGGGAGGTCCTTGGCCAGCGCGGACTTGACCTCTTCGTCGTCGACGATCCGGCCGGCCTCGGTGTCGACCAGGAACATCTTGCCGGGCTTGAGCCGGCCTTTGGCGACGACGTCCTTCGGGGCGACGTCCAGCACGCCGGCCTCGCTGGCGAGCACGACGCGGTCGTCGGCCGTGCGCCACCAGCGCGCAGGGCGCAGGCCGTTGCGGTCAAGGACCGCGCCGACGAGCGTGCCGTCGGTGAAGGTGACGCACGCGGGGCCGTCCCACGGCTCCATGAGACTCGCGTGGAACTGGTAGAAAGCGCGGCGCTCGGGCTTCATGGTGGCGTGGTTCTCCCACGCCTCCGGGATCATCATCAGCACCGCGTGCGGCAGCGAGCGGCCACCGAGGTGCAGCAGTTCCAGGACCTCGTCGAAGGACGCCGAGTCGGACGCGTCCGGCGAGCAGATCGGGAACAGCCGGGACAGGTCTCCGTCGAGGACTTCCGACTCCAGCAGCGCCTCGCGGGCCCGCATGCGGTTGCGGTTGCCGCGGATGGTGTTGATCTCGCCGTTGTGGGCCACGAACCGGAACGGGTGCGCCAGCGGCCACGACGGGAACGTGTTGGTGGAGAAGCGGGAGTGCACCAGCGCGATGGCGCTTTCCAGCCGCTCGTCACGCAGGTCGGCGAAGAACGCGGGCAGCTGCTCCGGCGTCACCATTCCCTTGTAGACGATCGTCCGCGAGGACAGCGACGGGAAGTACGTGCCACAGCCGGAGTTCGCGCTTTCGTGCTCGACGCGCTTGCGCAGGCAGAAGGCCAGGCGGTCGAGCTCGATGCCGGCTTTTCCTTCCGCCGCCACGAAAAGCATGGCGAAGTGCGGCATGACCGAGCGGGCGGTCGGGCCGATGTCCGCGCGGTCGGCGTCCACCGGCACCTCGCGCCAGCCGAGGACCTCCAGGCCCTCTTCGACGGCGATGCGCCCGGCCAGCTCGACGGCCTTGCGGCGCTGCTCGGCGTCTTCGGGCAGGAACGCGATGCCGGCGGCGTAGGCGTGGTGGCCGCGCTCGTCGGGCTCGGGAAGCGCGAAGCCGGCTTCGGCGCGCAGCAGCTCGTCGGGCAGCTGCAGCAGGATGCCGGCGCCGTCGCCGCTGGTCGGTTCGGCGCCGGCGGCGCCGCGGTGGTCGAGGTTGGTCAACGCGGCCAAGCCGTCGGTGACGATTCCGTGGGAACGGCGCCCGCGGATGTCGGCCACCATGGCCACACCGCAGGAGTCCTGTTCGGTCTCCGGGTCGTAGAGACCCTGCTTGCCGGGAATGGCGGAGAAGATCATGAAGGGACCTCCTTCGTCGTCTTGTCGTGCGGGGCCGGACTACCGGCCGGGGAGCGCACGGGACGACGATGGCCCGCTTGTTAGCGCGACTTTAACACCTGGGAAACAGGCCAGCACCCGTTCAGAGCGCCCCGAGCGACGTCGGACGGTAACGATCTGGCTGCGCGGAACGACGTAGTTCCTGATGGGTTCCCGGTAGTTCGCTCTGCTAAGTATACGGCTGGGAAACTCCCGTCAAGCCTAACGTGACGGGACCGACGCGAGGCGCCGGAATTGTGTTGCCGGTCACTAGAACGTGTTACATTTTGCCGCATGATCCTCGATCGGTTCAAGCTCACCGACCAGGTCGCGGTGATCACCGGCGCCGGACGCGGGATCGGCGCGGCCACCGCCGTGGCCCTCGCCGAAGCGGGCGCCGACGTGGTCATCGCCTCCCGCACTTCCGAACAGCTCGCCGAAGTCGCCGCGCGCGTTTCGGCCGCGGGCCGGCGTGCTCACGCGGTGCCGGTGGACCTCTCCTCGCCGGAGGCCGCGGCGGCACTGGCGTCGACGGCGGTGGCGGAGTTCGGCCGGCTCGACCTGGTGGTCAACAACGTCGGCGGCACGTACCCGCGGCCCCTGCTGGAGTCTTCGGTGGACTTCATGGAGGAAGCGTTCCGTTTCAACGTGGCAACGGCCCACGCGCTGACGGTGGCGGCGGCGCCGTCGCTGGTGAAGACGGGCGGCTCGATCGTCAACATCTCATCGGTGATGGGCCGCCTGTCCGGCCGCGGCTTCGCGGCGTACGGAACGGCGAAGGCAGCGCTGGCCCACTACACGCGCCTGGCGGCGGCTGATCTGGCGCCACGCGTCCGGGTGAACGCGATCTCGGTGGGCTCGGTGGCGACGTCGGCGCTGGAGATCGTGGTGGGGAACCCGGAGCTGAAGGAGAAGATGGAGTCGGCGACGCCGTTGGGAAGGATCGGCGAGGCGGAGGATATCGCGGCGACGGTGGTGTTCCTGGCGTCGCGCGCCGGCGGGTACATCACCGGCAAGATCCTCGAGGTCGACGGCGGGTTGCAGACGCCCAACCTGGAGCTGGGCCTGCCCGACCTTTCTTGACCCAGGCCATTTCGAGCCCCGGAACTTGTCGGTGCCTCCCGGTAGCGTGGAAACCGGGGGCGGCGCCCGAAGCCCGGTGCTGTTGGCCGGTCGCCAGCGCCCCAATGTGGCCTTCGGTGCGTCCCACGCACCGAAGGCGGCCTTCGGTGCGTTGAGCGCACCCAAGGCCGCCTTGGGGCGCGCGCGGGAAGTGACCTCCGAATGCGGTCAGCTCTCGTCGGTCTTCTTCGGCTCCTCGGCCGGTGCGTCCTCCGCGGGCTTCTCGGTCGAAGCCGGGGCCTCGGCGGCGGCCACCTTGACGTGCTCCGGCTCGCCGGCCACCGCGGGCTCGGCCACCGAGGAACCTTCGGAAGGAGATTCCGAAACCGGCGTCTCCTCCGGCCCAGGCGCATCCTTGCTCCGCAACGTCTCCGGCGCCTCCCGCGGCCCACGCTTCCCCGCGAGCACGAAGTACACCACCGCCGCCACGAACAGCAGGATCGACGTCCACACGTTCACCCGCAGGCCGAGAATGTGGTTGGCCGTGTCGGTCCGCATCATCTCGATCCAGCCGCGGCCGACCGTGTACCCCGCCACGTACAGCGCGAACGCGCGCCCGTGGCCGAGCTTGAAGCGCCGGTCCGCCCACACCACCAGGAGCGCGACCAGCAGGTTCCAGATCAGCTCGTACAGGAACGTCGGGTGGACCGGGCTCTCCGGCAGCGGGATGTGCCCCGTCGCGACGCCGTTCAGCAGGTTGTCCGGGTCCTCCGGGTTGAAGCGCTGGTAGACCTCCAGGCCCCACGGCAGGTCCGTGTGCGCGCCGTACAGCTCCTGGTTGAAGTAGTTGCCGATGCGGCCGATGGCCTGCGCGACGACGATGCCCGGGGCGATCGCGTCCGCCATCGCCGGCAGCGGGACGCCCTTGCGGCGGCACGCGATGAGCGCGCCCACCGCGCCGAGGGCGATGGCGCCCCAGATGCCGAGGCCGCCGTCCCAGATCGCGAACGCGTTCCAGGGGTTCTTGCCCTCGGTGAAGTACAGCTCGGGGTCGGTGATGACGTGGTACAACCGGCCGCCGACCAGGCCGAACGGCACGGCGAACACCGCCATGTCGATGATCGTGCCCTTGGTGCCGCCGCGGGCGGCCCACCGCCGCTCCCCCCACCAGATCGCCACGATGATGCCGGCGATGATGCACAGGGCGTACGCACGGACCGGGATCGGCCCCAGGTGCCAGACGCCCTGGTCGGGGCTCGGGATCGTCGCGAGGTAGGCGCTCATCACGCGGCCACCGTAGCGCTACTGTGCCGTTCGTTACCAACCCGGCCACAGTTACGGCCGACTGCTTGCCGGCAACGGTTACGTGTCGCTGCGTGGGCGGCCGGCTTCCCGCCGGGTCGGCACCGCGGCCGGAGCCTCCAAGGCGGCCAGGTACCCCGCCACCAGCGTGTGCGCCACCTGGACCACGGCCTGGTCGCGCGGGAGGAACCGTTCGTCGTGGAGGCTGGGGACGCCCGCGGTGTCGCCGAGGCCGACGAACAGCATCAGGCCCCGCGTCGCGCCGCCGCAGTAGTGGGCGAAGTCGTCCGCGCCGAACGAACGGAACTGGTCGTCGACGGCGAAGCCGGCGTGGCTCAGCCAGCGCCGCGCGCCCGTCGCCAGCGCCGGGTCGTTGGTCAGCACCGGCTCGCACGGGCTGATCTCCAGCTCGGCGGTGCAGCCGTGCGCCTTCGCTGTGCCGTGCACGATCTCCTCGAGCGCCTCCAGCGCGCGCTCGCGGTCCTTCGTCCGCATCAGGCGCAACGAGCCGAACGCGCTCGCGCTGTTCGGGACGACGTTGGCCGCCGCGCCGCCCTGGATCCGGCCGATCGAGCAGACCGCGCCGAAGACCGGGTCGATCCGCCGCGACGCGAGCTGCTGCAGGCTCACGACCAGCTGCGACAGCGCCAGGATCGGGTCGCGCAGCAGCTGCGGGTAGCCGGCGTGGCCACCCTGGCCCTGCATCGTCACCTCGAACTCGTCGGTCGACGCGTTCACCGGGCCGGACACCGCCGACACCACGCCGTGCGCGAGCCGCGGCTGGACGTGCGCGCCGATCACGGCGTCCACCCCGGCCTCGGCCAGCAAACCGGACTCGACGATGTCGAGCGCGCCGGGCGGCGACGTCTCCTCGCGCGGCTGCAGCAGCGCGAGGATCGGCCGCGGGACGCCGACGCGCACCGCCGCGCGGCCGACCGCGACCAGCGCGGCGAGGTGGACGTCGTGGCCGCACGCGTGCATCAGCTCGTTGCCCGACGCCCACGGGACGCCGGTGCCCTCCAGCACGGGGAGGGCGTCGAGCTCCGCCCGCAGCGCCACGACCGGGCCGTCCCCGCCCGGCAGTGGGATCGCGCGGCCGGTCTTGGCGACGCGGATCCCGTCGCCGGCCCCGAGCGCGCCGGCCACCAGCCGGGCGGTGTCCTCTTCGTCGCCGGAGCCGCGCGGGTCCGCGTGCACGGCGTGCCGGAGTTCGATCGCGGCCGGCAGCTCCTCGTCGATGGCCCGCGTCCAGCGGTCCCAAAGGTCGTTCACCCGTGCTCCAAGCGGTAGATCCTCTTCGCGTTCTCGTGTCCCACCAAAGCACACATCCGGACGGCGTCCACTTCGGACAGCGCGTCAGCGGCCAGCGCGACGCGCAGGAAGTCCGAAAGTCCCTGGCGGAACAGGGCCGTGCCCAGGTGGTACAGCTCGGCCAGGCCGAAGGCGTCGGTGGAGAAGAGGACCTTCCCGAACGGCGCGATCTCCAGCAGTTCGGCCAGGATCGCCGGCGCGCGGAAGCCCGCGTTGTGGGTGGCGAGGCCGACGTCGACGAAGACGTGCTCGAAGACTTGCGCGAGGTAGGCGGCGTTGCGGTGGAACGGGTAGTTGTGCAGCAGCAGGATCGGCACGCCGCGGTCGCGGGTGGCCCGCAGCAGCCCGGTGAGCCGCAGCGGGTCGCAGCGGTCCAGGTCGACGTCGGAGTCGCCGTACCCGACGTGGAACTGCACGGGCAGGCCCAGGTCGAGGCCGGTGAACACGAGGAACCGGTGCAGGACCTCGTCGGCGAGCCGAGTACCGCCCCCGGCGAGCCAGCGTCCGGCCGCGGCTTCGACCTCCGCGGGCGACGGCCGCTCCCCCGCCAGTTCGAGGCCGACGCGGTAGGCGGCGATCGACTTGAACCCGACGGCGGTCCCGGCGCGTTTCCCCAGCTCGTCGACGAACGCGGCGGCGAACCCCGAGGCCGTGGTCCCGCGGATGACCTGCTCGGCGACCTGTTCCAGCCGGACGACGTCGTGCGCGCGGGCGCCCGCCAGCTCGGCGAACTCGCGAGTCGTCGTCAGCGAGTCCGGCAGGAACCCGCCGTCCAGCAGGAAGTCCGTCGTGCCGGTGGCGCGCAGGAAGCGCCGCGCCACCTCCGCCGCGCCCAGCTCGGCGCGGCGTTCGAGGTAGGCGTCGGCGGGGGCGTGCTTCGGCAGGTCGAGCACGGGCGCGCAGCGTTCGCGCACGGCCAGCCCGATCAGCGAGTCGAACAGGCTCGTGCCGAGCGGCGACGTCGTGTCCGCCTCGGTCAGCATCGCCTCGAAGTCCGCGCGGGCCACACCGCCGGTGGCGACGCCGTGGCAGTGGTGGTCCACCAGCGGCAGGTCCGCGACGAACGGGAGCAGGTCGGTCATGCGCCTCCGTCCACGTCGGTGAGCCTCTCCCCCACCCTACGAGCGAAGCCGGGCGCGGACAGCACCAAGATCACCGCGAGCACGAGCACCGCGGCCGCCACCACGGGGAACCACCGCGCCGGGCCTTCGGTCGGGTACGGCACCACGTTGACGTAGACGGTGTACCCGAGCACGGCTAGCGCGCCGATCGGGAACACGAGGTGCCACGCCGGCACGCGCATCCGGCGCTTCACGAACAGCAGCAGGATCGCGCCGACCGTCGTGAGCAGGTAGATCACCAGCAGGATGAGCGTCCCGATCGACCCGCTCCACGCGAAGGTGTCCGATGCCGTCGCGCCGAAGAACAGCGCGCAGACCAGGATTATCAGCACCGCCGCTCCGGTCACCGCGCTGACCGCCGCGACCGGGGTACCGCGGCTGGACGTCCGGCCGATGCCGCGTCCGCCGAACGCGTCGCGGCCGAGGGCGAACAGCAGCCGCGAGCCGCCGACGACACAGGCCAGGCAGCAGCCGAACGCGCTGATCGCGGCGCCGACGCTGATGACGTCGCCGACCCACGCCCCCGCGTACCGGCTGCCGAGGTCGCCGAGCAGGGACGGCGAGTCGTGGAACGCCGTCGCGTCCGCGCCGAACGCCATCATCTCGACCGCGGTGACGACGACGAAGTAGACGCCGCCGAAGATCGCCGTGCCGAGGATCGCGCGCGGGATGTTGCGCTTCGGGTCGTGGGTCTCTTCACCGAGCGTCGCGGCGGCTTCGAACCCGGCGAAGGACAGGAAGCCGAACACCGCGCCGAGGAACACGCCGGACGACCCGGTTTCGGGAACGAAGACATCCATCGTGAACCGCGCGTCGCCAGGTGCGTTCCCGGCGAGCAGCCGGACCAGGATCACCACCGTGACCAGCAGGATCACCGCGATGGTCGCGCCTTCGACGGCGAGCAGCGTGCTCGTGCCGCGGCGCGCGGGCACCACGGACAGCAGCCAGGCGCCGATCAACGCGAGGGCCGTCAGCACGAACGGGCCCCACGACGGCGGGTCCGGCCAGATCCCGACCTGGGTGAGGAAAGCGGTCCCGAGCGTGCCCGCGGCCGAGCTCGTGACAACGGCGTAGAACGTGTACGTGCCGAGGAGCCCGATGCCGGAGACGACGCCGGCGCGCGGGCCGAGCGTCGCGCCGACGAACGCGTAGACCGAACCGGCGTGCTGGTAGTGCTGACAGAGCTTGACGAAGCCGTACGCGACCAGCAGGACGCCGACCGCCGAGAGCAGGAAGGCGAGCGGGACGGCGCGGCCGGCGGCGGCCGCGGTCTGCTGGGGGTTGATGTTGGCGGCCATGCTGGGGGCCATCAACGCCACCGACAGGCCGACGGCCTGCCAGACGGACAGAGAACGGCGCAGCGCTGGACGGGTTTCGACGGTGTCTGACACGATCTCCACCTCTTTCTCAAGGTACTCAGTGAACATCGACGGGAGCAGGATGAGCCAGCTCGATCGGGCAGAACTCGCACAGCAGGGCGCACTCCGGGCCGACGGCCTGCGCGCGGCCGGCGTCGAGCTGGTCGCGCTGACCTTCGTGGACAACAGCGGCATCGCGCGGGTCAAGGCCGTCCCGGTGGATCGGCTGTGGTCGGCGGCGGCGTGGGGCGTCGGCGCGTCGAACTCGTTCGACTTCTTCCTGGCCACCGACGACATCACCGACGGTTCCTACTCGCGCGGACCGGTCGGTGACCTGCGGCTGCACCCCGATCTCGACGCGCTCGTGCCGCTGGCCGCGCAACCCGGCTGGGCGTGGGCCCCGGCCCGGAGGTACGACCAGGAGGGCGAGCCGCACCCGCAGGACGGGCGGGCGCTGGCCGCGACCGCGACGGCCCGGCTCGCGTCGCTCGGCTACAACGTGCGCACCGCCTTCGAGATCGAGTGGGTGATCACGGCGGCGGACGCGCCGGACGACCCGCGCTCGGCCACGGCGGGCCCGGCCTACGGCTTCGCGCGGCTTTCCGCGCAGGCCGGCTACCTGCGCGCGCTGGTGTCCACTCTGTCCGCCCAGGGCGTGGCGGTGGAGCAGATCCACCCCGAGTACGCGGCCGGGCAGTTCGAGCTGTCGGTGGCCGCGGACGACCCGGTCCGCGCGGCGGACGTCGCGGTGCTGACGCGCGAGACGATCCGGATGGTCAGCTCCCAGCACGGACTGCGGGCGTCGTTCACCCCGAAGTTCTCGCCGGACGGCGTCGGCAACGGCGGCCACGTCCACCTGAGCCTCTGGGACGGCGACCGGAACCTGTGCTCCGGCGGCGACGGCCGGTTCGGCCTGACGCCGACGGCGGAGGCGTTCGGCGCCGGGATCTTCTCGCGGCTGCCGGCGCTGCTGGCGATCGGCGCGCCGTCGGTGGTCAGCTATCTGCGCCTGGAGCCGCACCACTGGGCCGGGGTGTTTTCGGTGTGGGGCCTGGAAAACCGCGAGGCGCCGCTGCGGCTGGTGCAGGGCCCGGCCGGGCAGCGCGACCGGGCGGCCAACTTCGAGGTCAAGTGCTTCGACCTCACCGCGAACCCGTACCTGGTGGTGGCGGCACTGCTGTTCGCGGGCCTGGCCGGGCTTTCCGCGTCGTCTTCCTTGCCGGAGCCGGTGGACGTCGACCCGGGCACGCTGCCCTCCGCGGTCCGCCTGCCGACGTCGTTGGCGGACGCGGTGGCGGCGTTCGAGGCCGATGCGGAGTTGACCTCGGCGTTCGGCGAGGAGCTGGCGACGACCTTGATGGACGTGCGCCGCGGGGAGATCTCGCGGCTCGGTTCCCTGCCGCCCGACGAGCTGTGCGCGCTCATGCGGTACCTACATTGAGGCGGCGACTTCGTCGCGCAGCTGCGGGAGCTTGGCGTAGAGGCGGTCGCCGGGGCATTCGGTGTTGTAGTAGTCGCGGTGGCCCTTGATCTCCTCGACGGAGATGCCGTACTGGCGGCAGATGTAGGCGCAGAAGGTCACGAGTGACGCCCACTGCGCTTCGGGCGGCTCGACGCTCGTGTAGGTGCCCTCGTTCTCGATGCCGATGGCGTTGGTGTTCTGGCCGGGGCATTGCGCGCCCTGGATCATGGTGGTGCGGCCGCGCAGGGCATCGAGGCTGCCGTGCCGCCCTTCGAGCCGGTACCCGCCGCGGCTGACGGTGAAGTGCTGGCCGGTGTCGGACCAGCCGTTGTTGTCCATGTGGTCGTGCTGGTCGTCGCGGGCGACCTGGAAGGCGTGGGCCAGGGAGTAGTCGGTGCTGTTGGCGTCGGCGATGTGGTGGATGAGGATGCGGTTCGCGGGGTGGTCGAGGGTGGTGAGGGCGTCGGCTGGTGGGCGGGCGCTCCATTCGGCGCAGCTGTAGATCCGGGGTCCGGTTTGTGCTCGGGCCGCCGCGGGGAGCAGGAGTCCGGTCACGCCCGCGGCGGCCAGACCCGCGGCGCCGCGGAGAAAGGTGCGCCGCGGGAGGTGTGCGAAGTCCATGGGACGGAGCTTGGTCCGGGCGCGTACAGCTTTCGTACAAACGCCTCTCAGAGGCGCAGGGTGGCCTCGAAGGGGCGGGTGAAGTGGAGTTCGCCGTTGTCGCTCTTGGCGATGGGTTCGTACCCGCCGCCTCGGAGCTCGAACAGCGTGGCCGCGGTCGGTTCGAGCGGCTCGATCAGGAGGTAGAACGGGATCAGCGCTTCGGCGTAGAGGGCGCGTTTGAGGATCCGGTCCTGCACCTTGGTCGACGGCGACACGATCTCGGTTGCCAGCAGGACTTCGCTCGCCGCGTAGGCGACGGTGTCGACTTCCGGGCAGGTCACGATCACCAGGTCCGGGATCATCAGCCGCCTTCCACCGAAGCGCACGTTGACCCCGGGGAGTACCTCGGTGCCGCCGGGAGCCACCGGCGCGAAGGCGAGTTGCAGCTTTTGCAGGATCCGCTGATGCGTCGAGGTCGGTGCCGGGCTCACGAGAAGAGCTCCGTCCACGAGCTCGATCCGCTGCAGTGAGGTCTGGTCCTCGGGCAGAGCGAGCACCTCGTCGACCGTCCAGCCCTCAGGTCGCGGCGGAATGCTGAACTCCGCCGGGGGCTCAGTCGGTGCTGCCATCGCGCTTCACCTCCATCCGGGCACGTCGGCGCAGGTCTGTTCCAGTGTGGCATGTCCGCTCGGTCCTCTCGTTGTGGATCATCACACGAGGAGTATGCGGACCACCACCGACAGTTCTGAGCCGGGTGATGGCGTCACGCGGAGGTGACAGCCAGCTCGCCCGCGCCGCGGAGGAAGGTGCGCCGGCGACGGGGGCTCTGCCGTGTCAGGGCCCCGGCAAAGTCGCGTTCGCCGAGCGGCACGTCATGAAAGGGTCGTTCACGACGCTGGACGACAGGAAAGAGTCGTTCATGACGTCGCCAACCCCCGCCCAACGTCGCGAATGACTCATTCGGGACCTCCGGCGCCCCCAATGACTCATTCGCGACACCCGACTCCGCGCGCGCCGTGACTTTGCCGGAGCCCTGCCACCAGACGACATGAATGAGTCGTTCGAGCGCCGGCTCAGCCCGCCGAGGCCAGCTCGCCCGCGCCGCTGTACAGCTGGATCTTGAACCGGATGTGCTCCTGGTGCTCCTGCAGCCGCTCGATCTGGGACGCCACCCGGGCCTCGTGGTCGCGCAGGACGTCGACCCGCTCTTCGCGCGTTGCCTCGCCCGAGCGCAGCAGCTCCACGAACCGCAGCATCTCCGCCACCGGCATGCCCGTGTAGCGCAGGCACCTCAACAACTGCAGGAACTCCACGTCCTGCTCGGTGAACGTGCGGCGGCCGCCGGCGGTGCGGCTGACGTGGTGAAGCAAACCGATGCGCTCGTAGTACCGCAGCGTGTCGATCGTGAAACCGGTCTTTTCGGTCACCTGGGCCGGGGTGTAGGACGTCACCGATCCAGAGTGGCACCTGGAGTGCACTCCAGGTCAAGCGGTGGCGACCGCCCGGCGCACGCCCTCGGCCAGCTCGGCGGACAGCGCGCGGACGCCGGAAGGGCCCTCGGCCGCCGCCGTGACCAGGGCCGAACCCACGATCACCGCGTCCGCGAACGCCGCCACCTGGGCCGCCTGCTCGCCCGATCGCACGCCCAGCCCCACGCCGATCGGCAGGGACGTGTGCGCTCGCGTGCGGCGGACCAGCTCCTCCGCACCCGCGCCCACCTGGTCGCGCGCGCCCGTCACGCCCATCACCGCGGTCGCGTAGATGAACCCCGAAGCCGCGGCCACCGTCTTGGCGATCCGCTCTTCCGACGACGACGGCGCCACCAGGAACGTCCGGTCCAGACCATGCGCCGAGGACGCTTCCATCCACGAACCGGCTTCGTCCGGGATCAGGTCCGGCGTGATCAAGCCGAGCCCGCCGGCCGAAGCGAGGTCGCGCGCGAAGCGGTCCACGCCGTAGCGGTTCACCGGGTTCCAGTACGTCATGACGACCGCGCGGCCACCCCGCGCCGACACCGACTCGACCACCTCGAACAGGTGCTTGAGGCGGAAGCCGTTGTCCAGCGCGGTCACGGACGCCGCCTGGATCGTCGGGCCGTCCATCACCGGGTCCGAGTACGGGACGCCGACCTCGATCAGGTCCGCGCCGCCGTCGACGCACGCCGCGATGAGGTCCTTGGACCCGGAAACCGTCGGGAAGCCTGCCGGGAGGTACCCGATCAGGGCGCCGCGGCCCTCCGCGCGCGTCGTGGCGAAGAGGTCGTCGAGCCCGCTCACTTGTCCACCAACCCGAACCACTTCGCCGCCGTGTCCATGTCCTTGTCGCCGCGGCCGGAGAGGTTGACCACGATCAGACCCTCCGGTCCGAGCTCGCGGCCCAGCACCAGGGCGCCGGCCAGCGCGTGCGCCGACTCGATCGCCGGGATGATGCCCTCGGTACGCGAGAGCAGCTTGAACGCGTCCATCGCCTCAGCGTCGGTGACCGGCCTGTACTCGGCGCGGCCGGTGTCCTTCAGCCACGCGTGCTCCGGGCCGACGCCCGGGTAGTCCAGCCCGGCCGAGATCGAGTGCGACTCGACCGTCTGGCCGTCCTCGTCCTGCAGCAGGTACGTCATCGCGCCGTGCAGGTTGCCCGGAGTGCCCTTCGTGAGCGTCGCGCCGTGGCGGTTGCCCTCGATGCCCTCGCCGCCCGGCTCCAGGCCGACCAGCCGCACCGACGGGTCGTCGTAGAAGCCGGAGAAGATGCCGATCGCGTTCGACCCGCCGCCGACGCACGCCGCGACGACGTCGGGCAGGCGACCGGCCTGCTCGAGGATCTGTTCGCGGGCCTCGGTGCCGATGACGTGGTGGAAGTTGCGGACCATGGCCGGGAACGGCGCCGGACCGGCGGCCGTGCCGAACAGGTAGTGCGTGGTGTCGGAATTGGTGACCCAGTCGCGCAGCGCCTCGTTGATCGCGTCCTTCAACGTCCGCGAACCGGTCTTGACCGGGATGACCTCGGCGCCGAGCAGCTTCATGCGGGCCACGTTCAGCGCCTGGCGCTCGGTGTCGACCTCGCCCATGTAGACGACGCAGTCGAGGTCGAGCAGCGCGCACGCGGTGGCCGTCGCGACGCCGTGCTGGCCCGCGCCGGTCTCGGCGATGACGCGCTTCTTGCCCATCCGCTTGGTGAGCAATGCCTGGCCCAGCACGTTGTTGATCTTGTGAGAGCCGGTGTGGTTGAGGTCCTCGCGCTTGAGGAACACCCGGGCGCCGCCGGCGTGCTCGCCGAAGCGCTTGGCCTCGGTGAGCAGCGACGGACGGCCCGCGTAGTCCTTCAGCAGGCGGTTGAACTCGTTCAGGAACTCCGGGTCGTGCCGGGCCTTGTCGTACTCGGTGGCGACCTCGTCGACGACGCCGATCAGCGCCTCCGGCATGAACCGGCCGCCGTACGGGCCGTAGTAGCCGCGCTCGTCGGGGTCGTGCTCGGGGTTGTTCTTCTCGGTCACCGAGACGGCCTCGGGCAGGCAGGGTGCGAGCCGGCGGTGACCAGCTTGATCAGGGAGCCCTTCGGGTCGCCGGAGGCGACGAGCCCCTCACCGACCAGCACGGCGTCGGCGCCGTGGCCGGCGTAGGACATCAGGTCGCCCGGCCCGCGAACCCCGGACTCGGCGACCTTGTAGACGTCCATCGGCAGGCCGGGGGCCAGCCGCGAGAAGACGTCGCGATCCACCTCGAGGGTGTGCAGGTTGCGCGCGTTGACGCCGATGACCTTGGCGCCCGCCTCGAGGGCCTTGTCGGCCTCCTCGGCGTTGTGGATCTCCACCAGCGCGGTCATCCCGAGCGACTCGACGCGGTCGAGCAGCGAAACGAGCGCGTTCTGCTCCAGCGCGGCGACGATCAGCAGCACCATGTCGGCGCCGTGCAGGCGGGCCTCGTGCACCTGGTAGGGGCTGACGACGAAGTCCTTGCGCAGGATCGGGGTGTCCACCGCGGCGCGGACCGCGTCGAGGTCGGCCAGCGAGCCGCCGAAGCGGCGCTGCTCGGTGAGCACGCTGATCACGCGCGCGCCGCCGTCTTCGTAGTCCTTCGCCAGCGCGGCGGGGTCGGGGATGTCGGCCAGGTCGCCCTTCGAGGGGCTGCGCCGCTTCACCTCGGCGATCACGCCGATGCCGGACTCGCGCAGCGCGGACATCACGTCACGGGGCGCCGGGGCGGCCGCCGCGCGGATCTTCAGCTCGTCGAACGGCAGCACGGCCTCGCGTGCCGCGAGGTCCTCGCGCACGCCGGCGACGATGTCTTCGAGCACGGTCACCGGACGCCCCCGCCCGGGTACGCGCTCACGGTTTCCTTCGCAAGGTCGCTCACAAAAACCTTCCCCTTCCCGCCGAAACGATGCTAACCCCCGCATCTGGAGCGCCCGGTTCCGGGTGCGCGCGTTACTCCGAATGCCGCTCCCGGACGTCGGTCGGATCCTCTCCTTCCGACAGCGCTTCCCACAGCTCGGCGTCCGGATCGCGCGCCTTCTTGCGCGTGGCCGGAGCCGCGTACCGGGCCCCGAGCCGCGCGGCCCGCCCGGCGCCCTTGACGGCTGCCAACCCGCCGGCGACGACGAGAATTCCCCCCAGCACGGCCAGGCCGCGCCCGAGCAGCATCTGCGTCACGGGCAGCCCGTCGGCGTAGCCGGAGAACCGGACGCCGGACACGCCGGACCACACCGCGGCGACGCCGGCCAGCGCGAGCACCACGCCCAGCACGCGCCGCGCCCAGCCGCCGGTCGCGATGACCCCGGCCACGCCGGCCAGGGCGAGCAGGGCCAGCGGCACGAGCGCCGTCGCGCGCTGCTCGCCGGTCTCGCGGTAGAGCACCGTGCCGCGCACGCCGCCGTCGCGGAACTCGGCGAACCACGTCAGTCGTGACGCACCCCACAGCGCGAGCGCGCCGAGCAGGAGCGCGACCACGATCATCCACAGTGGACGGCGCGACGGCTTCTCCGGCAGCTCAGACACGGGCGGAGTCCGCGGCCGGGTCGAGGGTGCCGGCCGCCACCATCGTCTGCGCGGCGGCCACGGCCGACAGCACGGTCCGGGCCTTGTTCAGCGACTCCGTGTCCTCGTAGTCCGGCACCGAGTCGGCGACCACCCCGCCGCCGGCCTGGACGTGCGCGATCCCGTCCTTGACCAGGGCGGTGCGGATCGCGATCGCCGTGTCCGCGTCACCGGCGAAGTCGAGATAGCCGACGACGCCGCCGTACAGCGCCCGCCGGACCGGCTCCAGCTCCTCGATCAGCTCCATCGCGCGGACCTTCGGCGCGCCGGACAGCGTCCCGGCCGGGAAGCACGCCGTGACCGCGTCGAACGCCGTCTTGTCGTCGGCCAGCTCGCCGGTGACGGTCGACACGATGTGCATGACGTGGCTGTAGCGCTCGATCTGGAAGAAGTCGACGACGCGCACGGTGCCCGGCTTGCAGACCTTGCCGAGGTCGTTGCGGCCGAGGTCGACGAGCATCAGGTGCTCGGCGCGCTCCTTCTCGTCGGCGAGCAGGTCCTTGGCCAGCTGCGCGTCCTCCTCCGGGTCGGCGCCGCGCCAGCGCGTGCCCGCGATCGGGTGCGTGGTCGCGCGGCCGTCCCGCACGGTGACGAGCGATTCGGGGCTGGAGCCGACGATGTCGAAGCCTTCGAGCCGCAGCAGGTACATGTACGGGCTCGGGTTGGACGTCCGCAGCACGCGGTAGATGTCGAGGGCGTCGGCGGCCGTGGGGATCTCGAACCGTTGCGACGGCACGATCTGGAACGCTTCGCCGGCCTTGATCGCCTCGACGGCCTTCTCGACGGCCGCGTGGAAGTCCGCCTTGGACCGCTTGCGCGTGAACTCGGGCTCGGGCCGGTCGAACGCGGCCACCGTGGCCGGCGCGGGGACCTGCAGCTGCTCGGTCATCGCGCTCAGCCGGGCGACGGCGTCGTCGTAGGCCGCGTCCACGCGCTCGGGCGAGTCGTCCCAGTTGACGGCGTTCGCGATGAGCGTGACCGTGCCCTCGTGGTGGTCGAACGCCGCGAGGTCGGTGGCCAGGAGCATCGTCAGCTCGGGGATGTCGAGGTCGCGCTCGGCCAGCTCCGGCAGCTTTTCCAGCCAGCGCACGGCGTCGTAGCCGATGTAGCCGACCATGCCGCCGGTCAGCGGCGGCAATCCGGGCAACGGCTCGGTGTGCAACGCTTCGATCGTTTCACGCAGCACGGTGAGCGGGTTGCCTTCGGACGGCAGGCCGACCGGCGGGGTGCCGGTCCAGACCGCTTCGCCGTCGCGGACGGTGAGCGCGGCCGGGCTGCGGACGCCGATGAACGACCAGCGCGTCCAGGAGGCGCCGTTCTCCGCGGACTCGAACAGGAACGTGCCCGGCCGGTCGGCGGCGAGCTTGCGGTACACCCCGATCGGCGTCTCGCCGTCGGCGAGGACCCGGCGCACGACCGGGATGACGCGGCGGCTCTCGGCGAGGGCGCGGAAGTCCGCACGGGACGGGCTGACCGAGCCGGGACCGGACTTGCTGCTCGAGGTGCTGACCATGACCCTCATTGTGCTGCACCGCCGGGAAGGAGTTTTCCCAGACCCTGAATTCAATGGATGTTGAATTCGGCGGGGACGTGAGTCATGATGGAGGCGTGAGCACCACCGAGCCTACTTCGCGACGCCGCGGGCGGCGCCCCGCCGGCCAGGACACCCGCACGGCACTGATCGAAGCCGCGCGGGCCGTGTTCGCCGAGAACGGCTACGACGGGGCCACCGTGCGCGCGATCGCCACCCGCGCGGGCGTCGACGCGGCCATGGTCAACCACTGGTTCGGCGGCAAGGAGGGCCTGTTCGCCCAGGCGGTGCTCAAGCTGCCGTTCGACCCCCTGGAACTGCTGGGGATCCTCCGGAACGGCCCCGACGACGAGCTCGGCGAGCGGATCGTCCGCACCTTCCTCACCCGCTGGGACGGCGCGGGCGGCGGGGTGTTCGTCGCGCTCATCCGCAGCGTCACCGGCCACGAGCAGGCCGCGCACGTGCTGCGCGACTTCTTCCAGAAGTTCTTCACCGCGCTGATCTCCTCGATCGGCTCGGACGACGTGTCGCTGCGCATGACGCTCTGCGCCTCCCAGATGGTCGGCATGGGCATGGTCCGGTACGTGGCGAAGTTCGAGCCGTTCGCCACCGAAGACGTCGAGGTGCTGGTGCGGGCGGTGGCGCCGAACCTGCAGCGCTACCTCACCGGCGACATCGGCTGAACCCGCGGCCCGGTGGCGGACGCCGGGACGTGGTGCGGGCCGTTGTCCGCGAAGCCGACCACCATCTGCCGTCCCCAGCCGCCGATCCACGCCGGGCGGCGGGCCGGGGCGCCGAAGCCGTGCACCGACAGCGCGCAGCGCACGATGCCACTGCCGTCGCGGTAGCGGGCTTCGGCTTCCTGCCTGCGCGGGACGCGCGGCCCGACGGTCACCGTCGCGCGCAGCCGGCCGGTGGCCGCGACCGCGCGCACCCGGCGCCGCCGGCCGGCCGCGGCCTTCGCCGCGAACGGCAGCCCGGCGAAGCCGGCGACCGGGAACGCGAGGCCGCCCGCGCACAGCACGGCCCAGGCCACGGCGATCGCGGCCGCCGCCGGGCCGTCCGGCGCAGGCGCGCGGTGGGCGTGTCCGGGTCGATCCCGGCGGCGTCCGGCGCGGGCAGCCCAGGCGCCGAAGCCGGGCACACCGTCGCGCACCCGGCGGTCCGGCACCTGCAGGCGGTGGGCGCCGAACGCGGCGAGCGCCAGGGAGCCGGCGAGGACGGCGGCCTCACCGGGAAGTTCGCCGTCCGCGACGACGTGGTCCGGCGCCGGCAGCGAGTACGTCGTGCCCGCGCCGAAGAATCAGGAAGACGAGCACCGCGGCCACCGTCGAGGCGGACCATCCGGTCCGCCGCCGCTCGCCGGTCACCGGCGCCCTCCGCCCTCGGTGCGCAGGTTCAACGCCAAAGCCGGAACCGCGTACGGACCGGGGCGGCGCGGGCCGTTCGGGAAGAGGACGACCATGTGCCGTCCCCAGCCGCCCACCCACGCGAGCCGGTCGGTGAAGTCCGCCAGCGCATTGGCCCCGTGCGTCGAAGACATCGCCTTCAGCACGATGCCGGTGCCCTCGCGGTAGCGGACGTGGATCTCCGGCGGGGGCCGCCTCAGTGAGCGGCCGTTGCGGGCGAAGACGCGCACGATGTCGACCGTCGCGTTCCGCCACCCGGTGGCCGCGACCGCGCGGGCCCGGCCCCACCAGCCCACCGCGGCCACGGTGGCGAACAGCGTCCCGAGCGAGCCGGCCACGATCAGGACGTAGCCGAGGTTGACGAGGAACTGGCTCTTGTTCTCTTCCACCAGGGTGCGCACGCGATCCGGGTCGGCCCGGTCGTAGACCACGGTGACCCGCTCGCCGACGGTGTAGGAGTTCTTCGAGTCGCGGACGATCTTCGCGGTCCGCGACTCGAAGCGCACCTCGAACGTCATCCCGCCTCGGGTGAACGTCTGCACGGAAACCACCTCGCCGGTGGTCCGCGCGCCGGTGGCGAGGAGTTCGTCGGCCGCTTTGTCGAGCAGGACCAGATCCGCGGCCCCGGCCCCGGCCAGTGCCATCCAGACGAGTACGAACGCCGCCGCGCGACGCGCCACCCGGCGCAGCCGCCCGGTTTCGGCCGCGAAGTCGATCCGGCGGTCGTGGTCGTGGTCGGCCGGCAGCGGAAGCCAGCCCCCGAAGCCGTCCTCGCTCGCGGCAGCGCGGTTCCGGGCCGACACCCGCAGGCGCCAGACCGCGCCGCCGGACCCCACCGCAAGCAGGACGGCGGCGGCGGGAACCAGCCCGAAAGCCGCCACCACATCCGGAGAAAAAGAGAAGACGGCCACCACGGCCACCGGGAGGGCGAACCACACCCACCGCCGCTTGACGAAACCGCCGAAGGGGTCCATCAGCCGAGCTTAGAAGCCTTGAGCAGCGCTGATGCTGCGAGAAACGGCACAGGACGGCGAGGCAACCGGACGGCCGCGCCAGGCGTGCAAGTGAGCAGGTCCGACGGTCACCCGAATACCCCTTCGTCGCAATTCGTGGACACCATTCGCACATTCGGGGAATCGACGGGATTCGTATCCTTTCCCCATGAAGCCAACGTCTTCGGGGCCTGCCGCGAGAACACTCGCCGCTTCTCTGCGCGAAGAACGCGAAGGACGCAACGTCGGCCTTCGCCGGCTCGCGGAAATGTTGGGGATCCTGCCGCAGGTGCTGTCGCTGTGGGAGAAGGGGCAGCGCCTGCCGAGCGTCGAGGACGTGTCGGCGATCCTCGCGCTGCTGGGCGTGACCGGGGAGAAACGCGACCGGATCCGGACTCTGGCCCGGCATGCGCGCGAGCCGAACTGGCTCGCGTCGAGCAATACCGACATTCCGTTCGCTCTCACCACTCGGCTGAACCTTGAAAGCACCGCCACCGCTATCACCACCTGGTCGCCCCTGATCGTTCCCGGACTGCTCCAGACCCCGGACTACATCCGCTCGATCATGGACAAGATCCCGGTGCCGGTCGACCAAGCCGACAAGCGGCTCCGGATCAGGTTGGATCGGCAGCGAATCCTCACCCGCCGGGATCCGGTCCGGTTCAGCGCCCTGATAGGCGAACAAGCCCTGCGGGAGAACTTCGGCGGTCCCGAGATCATGTCCGACCAAATCGATCATCTGCCTGGAAGTGTCCGAGCGAACGAACATCAGCCTGCGTATCGTGCCGTCCGGAATCGGCTACCACCCCGGCCTGATCGGCCCGTTCGACATCTACGAATTCGCCGACGCGCCGCCGATCGCCTCCGTCGAACACGTCAGCTCAACGGCCTTCCTCCACGAAGAATCCCAGACCACAGGCCATAAGCACGATGCTAAGGTGCTACGCGGACTAGCACTGAGCGAAGAGGCCACCTGCGCTCTGCTGCAGGAGGCCGCACCGTAACGGAGGCCATCGTGAGTGTCTGGCGCAAGTCGTCGTACAGCGGCCCCAACGACAACTGCGTCGAGGTGGCGTTGGGGCCGGTCGTGGGGGTGCGGGACACGAAGGCCCGGCACGCGGGCCAGCTCACCGTTTCCGCGCGGGCCTGGCGGTCCGTGCTCGATCACGCGTCTTCCCTCTCGGTCAGCGCGAACGCCGGGACCGCGTAGGGCCTTTCCTCCTTCGGCCCGTACGGGAACAGCACCACCATGTCGCGGCCCCAGCCGCCGATCCAGGCGATGCGGTCCGGCGGGTCCGCCAGCTTCTGGGCGCGGTGGCTCGACTGGGCCGCGCGCAGCACGATCGCCGAGCCGTCGCGGTAGCGGACGTGGATGTCCGGCAGGTGCCTGTCCGTGCTGAGCGAGCGATCGGGCACCACCGTCACCGAGGCCCGGCGCCACCCGGTGTGCCGCAGACGCTCCCGCCGTCGAGGGGTTCCCGCGACGACAGCCAGGGCTCGAAACCGAACCGCGCCGACACGGTCTCGGCGCGGCGGTCGCCGGCGACGATCCGGGATGTCACCAGGACCGCCGGCATGACCGTCCCGGCGATCGCGACCAGCGTGCCGACCACCGAGACCGCGAAGAGCAGCGCGCAGGACGCACCGGCCAGATCCCACGCCGTCCTTCGCCACGACACCCCGCGAGCGGCGAATCCCACGTCCGGCTCCAGGTCCATTTCCGAGGCAACCGAGCGGCCCCGCCGGACGTGCAAGGGAGCGGGGTCAGCGGGCGAGCAGGAGCGCGATGAGCGCCAGGGTGCCCGGCAGCACCTGCACGAACAGGATGCGCTTGCTGGCCGTCGCGGCGCCGTAGAGGCCCGCGACGATCACACACACCAAGCCGTACAGCTGGAGCTGGAACTGGCCGGCGACCAAGCCCCAGACGAGGGCCAGCGCCAGGAAGCCGTTGTACAGCCCCTGGTTCGCGGCCAGCGTCTTGGACTCCTTCGCGAACTCCTCGGTGGTGCCGAAGGCCGCGCGGGCCCGGGGCGTCGTCCAGAGGAACATCTCCAGGACGACGATGTAGACGTGGATCAGGGCGACCAGCCCGACCAGGACGTCGGCGACGATTGTCACGCGTGCTCTTTCTCGTCGGCCAGGAGCAGGCGCTCCTCGGTGTCGAAACAGGTGTGCGTGCCGGTGTGACAGGCCGGGCCGGTCTGGTCGACGCGCAGCAGGACCGTATCGCCGTCGCAGTCGATCCGCACCTCGCGGACGTGCTGGTAGTGGCCGGACGTCTCGCCCTTGACCCACAGCTTCCGCCGGCTGCGCGACCAGTACGTGCCGCGGCGGGTGGCGAGGGTGGCGGCGAGCGCGTCGTCGTTCATCCAGGCCATCATCAGCACGTCCGAAGTGGCGTGCTCGACGACGACCGCGGCGATCAGGCCGTCGGCGTTGCGCTTGAGGCGCGCCGAGACGGCCGCGTCCAGGGTCATGCCCGTACTCCCAGGATGTGCCGCTTCAGCGGCATCGAGTTGAACAGGACGAACGCGTAGCCGTACCCGGCGAAGGAGAGGCCGGAGAACAGCTTGTTCCACCACAGTGCCGCGCCGAGCAGCAGGAACGCGTGCAGCAGCGCGAACACGACGCTGATGACGAGACCGCCGATCCGGGCGCTGCCCATCTTCAGCACGAGCCCGGTCGTCACCACGCCGCCGAGGATCAGCGCGAGCGCGGGGATGCGGAAGATCTCCAGGCCCGAGCCGGCGCCGAGCACGGGGACGAGGTCGAGCAGTGCCCACGCGACCGGCAGCCCGACCATCAGCGCGGCGGTGACCTTGACCTCGACGGGAGCCTGCCAGGACTTCACCGGACCTCGACCCCGCCTTCGCGCAGCGCGTCCTTGACGTCGCCGATCTTGAGCTGTCCGAAGTGGAACACGCTGGCCGCGAGGACCGCGTCCGCGCCCGTTTGCACAGCCGGCAAGAAGTGCTCGACCGCGCCCGCTCCCCCGCTGGCGATCACCGGGACCCGCACGGCCTTGCGGACCAGCTCGATGAGCTCGAGGTCGAAGCCGTTCTTGGTGCCGTCGGCGTCCATGGAGTTCAGCAGGATCTCGCCGACGCCGAGCTCCTCGCCGCGCGCGGCCCACTCGACGGCGTCGATGCCGGTGCCGCGGCGGCCGCCGTGGGTGGTGACCTCGAAGCCGGACGAGGTCGGCTCGCCGCCCTCGGGCACGCGGCGCGCGTCGACCGACAGGACGATGCACTGGGCGCCGAACCGGCGGGACGCCTCGTGGAGGAACTCCGGCCGGGCGATCGCGGCGGTGTTGATGCTCACCTTGTCCGCGCCGGTGCGCAGCAGCCGGTTGACGTCGTCGTTGCTGCGGACGCCGCCGCCGACGGTGAGCGGGATGAACACCTGCTCGGCGGTGCGGCGGACCACGTCGAAGGTGGTCTCGCGGTCGCCGGAGGACGCCGTGACGTCGAGGAACGTCAGTTCGTCGGCTCCCTCGGCGTCGTAGCGCCGGGCCAGCTCGACGGGGTCGCCGGCGTCGCGGAGGCCGGCGAAGTTGACGCCCTTGACGACCCGGCCCGCGTCGACGTCGAGACAGGGGATCACCCGCACCGCGACAGACATGCCCACCAGCGTAGTCAGGCGCGATCTAAGCTCGGCCAATGGCACGGGCAGGGCGGCGGCCGGGGCAGACCGAGACGCGCGAGAAGATCCTCGACGCGGCGCGGCACCGGTTCGCCGAGCTGGGGTACGACGGCGCGACGGTCCGCGGGATCGCCGCCGACGCGGGCGTGAACGCGGCCTTGCTACACCACTTCTTCGGCAGCAAGCAGGCCCTGTTCGCGGCGGCGATGAACCTCCCGGTGAACCCGGCTTCGCTGGTCCCGGCGATCCTGGCCGGCCCGCGCGCGGGCGTGGGCGAACGGCTGGTGCGCGCGTTCCTGGCGGTCTGGGCGGCGCCGGAGGGGCGGACGCCGTTCATCGCGATGCTGCGCGCGGCGGCGACGAACGAGCAGGTCGCGCTGATGATGCGCCAGTTCATCGAGCGCACGGTGCTGGCCGAGGTGGCGAAGGCCCTGGACGTGCCGCGGATCCGGGTGACGGGGATCGCGTCGCAGATGATGGGGGTCGCGCTGCTGCGGTACGTGATCAAGCTGCCCCCGCTGGCGGAGGCGGACGACGAGGAGATCGTGGCCCTGCTCGCGCCGGTGGCGCAGTACTACCTCGAAGGCCGCGAAACCGTCGGTGGCCCCCGGTAAGCGCGGTAGCGGTTTCCGCTCCCATTGTCCAGCATTTGTCCAAGAACCGGAGACGGTGATTATCCACCCTTATCCGGCGCTCGAATCAACGACCGGCCGAAACGGGAACCTTCCCCTTATGGCGGTGTCCTCCCGAACGATCTCACGTAGATTACCGGCATGCCGCGCCCCCATTCCGCGCTTGTCGTCCTGCTCGCTGCCGCCTTGGTCACGCCCGTTTTCCCCGCCGCCGCCGCGGCGGCCGGCGACGCGCCGGGTGCGGTGTGCGACCGCCAGCCCGCCCTGTACCCCCAGGCGCCGGCCGGTGCGGTCGTCGTCGACCCGGCCGTCGACGGCGACCTCAGCGTGAAAACGCTGTCCGCACCGCCCGGCACCACCTTCTGGCTGCCACCCGGCACCCACCGCCTGGCCGCGGACCAGTTCGGGCAGGTCATCCCGAAGGACGGCGACGTCTACCTGGGCGCCCCCGGCGCCGTGCTCGACGGCCGCGGGGTCAACCAGGCCGCCTTCACCCAGCAGGCGAAGGACGTCGTCATCCGCGGCCTCACCATCCGGAACTTCGCCGCGCCCCAGGACCAGGGCGTGGTCAACCACGACTCCGGCGAGCACTGGGTGATCGAAAACTCCACCATCCAGGACAACCGCGGCGCCGCGCTGATGGCGGGGGTCCGGCAGGAAGTGCGGGCGAACTGCCTGCGCGGCAACGGGCAGTACGGGATGAACGCCTACCGCCCCGACAATGCCATCACCGGGCTCGTCGTCGAGGGCAACGAAATCTCGGACAACAACGTCGACGACTGGGAAACGCGCAACCCCGGCTGCGGGTGCAGCGGCGGAATCAAGTTCTGGGCCGTGAACGGCGCCGACGTCCGCGGCAATTGGATCCACCACAACCACGGCGCCGGCCTGTGGGCCGACACCAACGACAACGATTTCCTGATCGAAGACAACGTCATCGAGGACAATGACGCCGAAGCGATCTTCTACGAGATCAGCTACAACGTCGTCATCCGGCACAACGCCATCCGCCGCAACAACGTGGTGGCCGGCAGCCGGCGCGCGTCCCGCGGCGACAACTTCCCGTCCGCGGCGGTGTACCTGTCCGAGGCCGGCGGCGAACCGCGCGTCCCGGCCCGCACCGACGTCATCGACATCTACGGCAACGACTTCGAGGACAACTGGTCCGGCGTCACGCTGTGGGAGAACGCCGACCGCTTCTGCAACAGCCCGGCGAACACGTCCACCGCGAGCTGCACCGCACTGGTCGCCGACCGGACCCGCTGCTCGGCGCCGGGCATCGCGGACGAGCCGCTCTACGACGACTGCCGCTGGAAGACCCAGCGGGTCGAGATCCACTCGAACACCTTCCGCTTCGACCCCGCCCGGCCGGGCTGCGCCGGCCTGTGCGGCCGGATGGCGGTGCTGTCGAACTACGGCACCTATCCGGCCTGGTCGCCGTACCGGGCGACCGTCGTGCAGGAGGCGATCAGCCACGACCAGGACAACTACTGGTACAGCAACGACTACGTCGGCCCGTGGACGTTCGTCGCCGGCGACAGCTCCCGCACCCTCACCCCGGAGCAGTGGCAGAACGAACCGTGGAACCAGGACGACTGCGCGTCCTTCGACGGCGTGACCCCGTACTGCTGAAAACTTCCGGCCCGCGTGCAGCAGCCCGGCCCGCTCGTGCGTCCATAGGGAGGACAGAGCGGGCGAAGGGACGCGTGTGCGCTTTGAAGAGTTCGTGGCGGAGCGGCTGGACGGGCTGCTGCGCTACGCCACCGTCCTGACGAACGACCCGCACCTGGCCCAGGACGTCGTCCAGGACGTGCTGCTGCGCGCCCAGCAGCGCTGGGACGGCATCGACTCCCCACCGACCTACGTGCGGCGGATGATCACCAACGAGTACCTCTCGTGGCGCCGCCGGGCGGTGCGGCGGATGGTGCCGAGCAGCCACGACGTCCTCGACGCGCTCGGCCCGCCGGAAGCCGACCCGTCGGCCGCCTACGACGAGCGGGACGCCATGCTCGGCCTCCTCGAAACGCTGCCCCGCAAGCAGCGCGCGGCGATCGTCCTGCGCTACTACGAGGGCTACTCCGACGCCGAGATCGCGGCCGTCCTGCGCTGCGGCGCCTCCACCGTGCGCAGCCAGATCTCCCGCGCCCTCGCGACCCTCCGCCAGGCCCCGCACCCCACGATCCTCACCGGAGCCCCCGAATGACCCGCAGCGAGCACGAGACCGAGACGCTGATCCGGGACAGCCTCGACCGCCTCGCCGCCCGCGCCCCGGACGGCGACGCGGTCCGGACCGCGCTGACCCGGGCCGGCCGCAAGCAGCGGCCGGGGGCCCGGCTCGCGCTGGTGGCCGCCGCCGTGGTCGTGGTGGTGGCGGGGGTCATCGCCGGCACGCAGGCGTTCACGACGACGTCCGGCCTGGTCCCGGCGGCGGGCCGGCCGGTGCTCGGCTACAGCCCCGGCCGGCTGCCCGGCGGCTTCACCGAGCAGTACCGCGAGGGCGGGCCGGGCACCGCGCCGCAGGTCCGGCGGTGGTTCGCGGGGCCGGCCGAGATCACGCTGTCGGCGTACTCGACCGCCGACCCGGCGTGGTCGCAGACGGCGCTGCGGATCGCGTCGCTGCGCGACCAGATCCTGGTGCACGGCCGGGTCGCCATGGTCACCGGCGACACCGGCGGCGCCGCGCTGCTCACCTGGCTGGCCGACGACGACCACGTGCTCACCGTGCGGGTCGACGGGGTGCCGGACGCCCGCACGGTCGCC
This sequence comes from Amycolatopsis sp. NPDC051061, assembly GCF_040682935.1. Lineage (NCBI taxonomy): Bacteria > Bacillati > Actinomycetota > Actinomycetes > Pseudonocardiales > Pseudonocardiaceae > Amycolatopsis > Amycolatopsis sp. NPDC051061. Next base: position 47,986 of record NZ_JBFBBZ010000022.1, on the reverse strand, counting down.
CAGCGGATCGCCGAGGACGTCACGCCCGCACCGGTCGGCGTCCGCGGCGAGCTGCGGTTCGGCGCGCTCCCGGCGGGCCTGGCCGAACGCTCGGCCGCCGTCAAGGGCACCGGCCCGGCCGACGCGAGCACGGAGCTGACCGCGGCCGACCCGGCCCGGCCGTCGGTTCCCGCGGTCCGCGTCACGGCGAGCGCCGGCTCCCCCGGCGTGAACGGCGCCGCGCCCGTCACCGTGCGCGGCGGCCCGGGGTTCTTCGTGGCACCGAAGAACGGCGAGCAGGCGATGGTCGCGGTCCGGCTGCCGTCGGGGCGCTGGCTGACGGTGGCGGGCCCGCGGCCGGAAGCCGAGCTGGTCGCCGTCGCCGACGGCGTCCAGCTCGATCCCTCGCCCGACTACCGGTGGCTCGGGCGGGCTACCAGCTGACCATGGGGAACCAGATGATCCCGAGCCGGCCGAGCACGCGGACGTCCCAGTAGAGCAGCGTGAACGTGCCGCCGACGAGCAGCGCCGCGCCCGTCACCGTCGCGATCCGGGCGGGTTTCGCGGCGAGCCGGCGCTGCACGCGCCCGCCCGTGGCGTGCGTCAAGAGCAGGAACAGCACGCCCATGAGCACGATGTTGCCGAGTGACTGCAGGGCGAACGCGGCCGCGCCGTAGAAGACGTTGTGCTGCTCGGCGGCGCTGCGGAACATGATCCGGAAGAGCGGGTAGGGCCGGCCGATGAGGAACCCGCCGATGAGCGCGCCCATCAGGACGAGCGGCGCCGCGGGGTGGCGGGCGACGAACCTCTCGGCCGGGTTGGGAATGATGCCGAGCGCGATCAGGCCCATGACCAGGAAGACCAGCCCGACGACGCCGAACGCGACCATCGACTGGATGCTGCGCGGGCTCAGGCCGGACGTCTGCGCGGTGGAGAACTGCGGCATCCGCGTGCCGACCAGGGCGACGACGACGCCGTAGACGATCGACACCGCCAGCATGCCCGCGGCGATCCAGCCCAGCGGCTTGAGCGTGGTGGCGAAGCGCCGCTTCTCGCCGGCCTGGCCGCCGACCAGCGGGGCGACCGCGCCGAAAGCGGCGATGTTGCAGGCGGTGAAGGAACCCGCGAGGCCGGAGACGAACGCGAAGAGCGTCCCGGCGAGGACTCCGCTGATCGGAGTGGCCTTCGCGTCGTGACCGAGCAGGCCGTTCGCGACGCTGTCGCCGATGACGGAGTCGACGAACGGCGCGGACCACAGCGCGGTCAAGGCGAAGCCGGCGACGATCGCGGCGACGGCGATCGCGGCGCGGCGGGCGGGATAGGGCCCCGCGCCGAAGAACTGTGCTTGGGGATGAACCGGTACCTGCTGTGTGACGGCCATCGACGTTCCCTCCAGTTCCGGAACATAAAGCGTTTCAGACACAGGCGTTGAAACGCTTCCGCCGGTCGTGTGGGGTTGACCCGGCGAACGGACCAGTCGTTTTCCCACCTCTTGACGCCGGGAACTCCTCGGGCGCAGAATTAAACGCATGACTAATTCTGCCCTCGAGGTCACCGGCCTGCGGGTCCGCCGCGGTGGCCGGCCGGTGGTGCGGGACGTGAGCTTCACGGTGCCGCGCGGCACCGTCACCGGGCTGCTCGGCCCGAGCGGCTGCGGAAAGACGACGCTGATGCGGGCGATCGTCGGCGTGCAGATCGTCGAAGGCGGCAGCGTCACCGTGCTGGGCCTGCCCGCCGGCAGCCCGCCCCTGCGGCGCCGGATCGGTTACGCCACCCAGAATCCGGCGATCTACGCCGACCTCACCATCCGGGAAGCCCTGCGGTACTTCGCCGCGGTGCTGCGCGCGCCGGCGTCCGATGTGGACAGGGTCATCGCCGAGGTCGGCCTGGAAGACCACGCCGGGAAGCTCGTCGGCTCGCTGTCGGGCGGGCAGCACAACCGCGCGAACCTCGCCGTCGCCCTGCTCGGCCGGCCGGAACTGCTGGTGCTCGACGAGCCGACCGTCGGGCTCGACCCGGTGCTGCGCGACGAGCTCTGGGGCCTCTTCCGCCGGCTCGCCGACGGGGGCGCCACGCTGCTGGTGTCCAGCCACGTCATGGACGAAGCCGCGCGCTGCGACCGCCTCCTGCTCATGCGCGAAGGCATTCTCCTGGCCGACGACGCACCGCTCGCCCTGCGCGAGCGCACCGGCGCCGCCGACCTCGAAGGGGCCTTCCTGCACCTGGTGAGGGCCGCCTCGTGAACCCCGCGCTGACGCTCGCGACCACGCGGCGCATCCTCCTGCAGCTGCGGCACGACCCGCGCACCGTCGTGATGCTGATCCTGGTGCCGACGCTCCTGATGATCCTGCTGCGCTACGTCTTCAACTCGACGTTGGTGTTCAGCCGCGTCGCGCCCGCGCTGCTCGGCGTGTTCCCGTTCCTGATCATGTTCCTCATCGCGTCGATCACGACGCTGCGGGAGCGCACCACGGCCACCCTCGAACGGCTGATGACGCTCCCGATCGGCCGGCTCGACCTGCTCTTCGGCTACGCGCTGGCGTTCGGCTCGATCGCCGTCGTCCAGGTGGCGCTCGCGGCGGGCGTTTCGCTGTGGTGGCTCGGCCTCGACCTCGCCGGCTCGGTCGTGATGCTGCTGGTGATCGCCGTCCTCGACGCGCTGCTGGGCATGGCGCTCGGGCTGTTCGTCAGCGCGTTCGCCCGCACCGAGTTCCAGGCCATCCAGTTCATGCCGGTGTTCGTGCTGCCGCAGATCCTGCTGTGCGGCCTGTTCGTGCCGCGCGAGGAAATGGGCTGGCTGCTGCGGTGGCTTTCCGAGGTCATGCCGCTGTCGTACGCGGTCGAAGCGCTGACCCGCGTCACGGCTTCTTCGACGGTGGACGCGGTGATCCTGCGGAACCTCGTGGTCGTGGCGTGCTGCGCGCTGCTGGCGCTGGTGCTCGGCGCGGCGACGCTGCGGCGCCGGACGCCGTGACTACCGTGCTGCCATGGCATCCGAAACGGACCGGCTCGCGGCCGAGCGCTACGTCGTCCTGACCACGTTCCGCCGCGACGGGCGCGCGGTGCCGACCCCGATCTGGGTGGCCGGCGACGGCGGCGAGCTCGTGCTGTGGTCGGAGCGCAAGGCCGGGAAGGTCAAGCGCATCCGCAACGGCGGGCGCGTCGAGGTCCAGGCGTGCGACCTGCGCGGCCGGAAGACGCACGGCGCGGTCGTCGCCGGGCAGGCGCGGCTGCTGGACCTTTCGGAGACCGAGCGCGTCCGGAAGGCGATCGCCCGCAAGTACGGCATCGTCGGGCGGGTCACGATGTTCTTCTCGAAGCTGCGCGGCCCGGCGGACCGGACGGTCGGGATCGCCGTCAAGCTCGACGGCTGAAGCTGCGGAAGCCGCGGCGCAGGTAGTTCGGCAGCGCGTTCGGGTGATCGAGGGTCGAGGTGCGCAGCCAGACGCGGCGCGCGCCGCGCAGCGCCCACGCGTCGGCCACGACGAGGGTGAGCGCGTAGCCGCCGAGCCCTTTGCCGACGAACTCCGGCAGCAGGCCGAAGGTGGTGATCTCGACGTCACCGCCGGGCCGCGGCTCGAAGTCGGCGGCGCCCGCGACCTCGCCGCGGTACTCGACGAGGCGGTACCGGCGCCCGGGGTCGGCGAGCCAGCGTTCCCAGTCGTCGTCGGTCCTGGACGCGCTCGGCCACCGGTACGGCGTCCCGATCCGGACGTGCAGTTCCCGGATCACCGGCCCCGCTCCGGCGGTTTCGAGCGCGACGCCGTCGACGACCGGCGCGGGGTTGAGCTGTTCGGCGGCGGTCATTTCGAGCTGGGTGACGATCTCCTCCACCCGCGGCAACCTAGGGGAAGCGAGTGCCGCTGTCAGCCCCTTAACGGGCCCACTCCACAAACTGGCCTCAGACCTTCGCGACCGCGGCGAGGGCCTCGGGCAGCGTGAACGCCCCGGCGTAGAGGGCCTTCCCGACGATGGAGCCCTCGACGCCGTCCGAAGCCAGCCCGGCCAGCGCGACGAGGTCGTCCACACTGGACACCCCGCCGGAGGCGATCACCGGCGCGTCGGTGCGGGCGACGACGTCGCGCAGCAGCTCGAGGTTCGGGCCGCGCAGGGTGCCGTCCTTGCTGACGTCCGTCACGACGTAGCGGGACGCGCCGTCGCGGTCCAGGCGCTCCAGGACCTCCCACAGGTCGCCGCCGTCGGACGTCCAGCCGCGGGCCGAGAGGCGGTGGCCGGCCTCGGTGATCCGCACGTCGAGGCCGATCGCGACGCGGTCGCCGTACTCGCCGATCACCCGCGCCGTCCACTCCGGGTCCTCGAGCGCGGCGGTGCCGAGGTTGACGCGGCGGGCGCCGGTGGCCAGCGCGGCCTTCAGCGACGCGTCGTCGCGGATGCCGCCGGAGAGCTCGACCTGGACGTCGAGGCGCCCGACGACGCCCGCGAGCAGCTCGCGGTTGCTGCCCTTGCCGAAGGCGGCGTCGAGGTCGACCAGGTGGATCCACTCGGCGCCGTCGCGCTCCCAGGCGAGCGCCGCTTCGAGCGGGCTGCCATAGGAGGTCTCGGTGCCGGCCTCGCCCTGGACGAGTCGCACGGCCTGGCCATCGGCCACATCAACGGCGGGAAGCAGCGTGAAAGTCACGCCGGTAACTCTAAAGCGGAGACCCCCGTCACCCGGTCAGAGGGTCGCGAGCCAGTTGCGCAGGAGCTGCGCGCCCGCGTCGCCGGACTTCTCCGGGTGGAACTGGGTGGCCCACAGCGGCCCGTTTTCGACCGCGGCGACGAAGTCCTCGCCGTGGTTGGCCCAGGTGACCTTCGGTTCCTGGCCGGCCAGGCCCGACTCCAGTTCCCACTTGCGCGCGGCGTAGGAGTGGACGAAGTAGAACCGCTCGTCCGGGTCGAGGCCGGCGAAGAGCTGCGTGTCCGCGGGCGCGCGCACGGTGTTCCAGCCCATGTGCGGCAGGACGTCGGCGTTCAGCCGGTCGACGACGCCCGGCCACTCCCCCGTGCCCTCGGTCTCCTCGCCGTGCTCGACGCCGCGGGAGAAGAGGATCTGCATGCCGACGCAGATGCCGAGCACGGGACGGCCGCCGGCGAGGCGCTTGCCGATGATCCGGTGGCCCTTGACGTCCAGCAGGCCCGCCATGCACGCCGAGTACGCGCCGACGCCCGGCACGACGAGGCCGTCGGCCTCGATCGCGGCATGCGGGTCGGCGGTGACCTCGACTTCGGCCCCGGCGCGCGCCACAGCGCGTTCGGCGGAGCGGAGGTTGCCGGAACCGTAGTCGAGAATCACCACACGAGACACGCCACCCAGCGTAGCCGTCGCCGTCAGCGGCGCTCGAACGAATAGACGTCCGTCACGGTGTTGCACGGCGCCGGCGGCACGACCTCCACCCGCAGCACGCCGGCGTCGTAGTCGACGCCTTCCGGCGTGAAGGTGCCGGTGCAGGTGCTGACCAGCGGAACCTGGCTGATCTCGCGCACCTTCGCGGTGACGTCGTGGCCGTTCAGGGGCCGAGGGAGGTCGATCTGCAGGAGCTGCAGGTTGGTCGGGTAGAGGTCGTTGTTCGGGTCGCTGGTCGCGCAGATCAGGCGGGTCGAGCTGACGAAGTCGCAGCCCTGGGCGCTGCGGATGTGGTGGTCGAGGTGGATGCGGCCGGCGACGGGGAGGTCGCCGGCCTGCTTCGGGCCGCGGGGGTTGAGGAACGGCGTCGCCGAGACGTAGAGGCGGTCGATCTCGCCGAGCGGACCGGAGACCAGCCACTGGCCGTCGGGGGTGGCTGCGACCTCGGCGTTGGCGTTCGGGGCGGGCTCGTCGGCGGCGAGCGGGTGGACGAACTCCGTCGTCGTCCCGTCGGGCTTGGTGACCAGGTACATCTTCCGGGTGGGCGTCGGGGTGACGGTGTCCTGGTAGACGTCGAAGACGTAGCCGCGCAGCGAATCCGGGTCACCGACGTGGCCCCAGCCCTCGTCCTTGAGCGGCTGCGGGATGGTGGCGCCGTTGCGGTAGACGATCTCGGGGGCGTGACCGGGCAGGCGCAGTGTGGTGAGGCCCTCGCCGCTGACCCGGTTCTCGGCGGTGGTGTGCCCGGTTTGCCGCCAGGGGGACTCGTGCGCCGTGGCGACGCCGGTGGCGGTGAGCAGGGCGGCGGTGATGAGGGCGAGCAGACTGGCCGCGCGCATGTGCGCTCCTCGGAAGTAGAGGCCTTGGCGGCGGCGACGCGATTCTGCCACGGAGGGGTCACCCACCGGAAGAATCTTGGCGAAGGACGTTTCGGCGTCCCAGCGACTGGGTACCAACTCAGCCGATCGTGTGGGCTCACCCCGGCAAGACCGGACGCCAGGGAGGCGAAGATGGCTGAGGACGATCTGCTGTCCCAGATGCTGCACGCCTGGCGCGACGACATCGAGAGCGTGCCGTTTCCGCAGTTCAGCGAGCTGCTGATCCCCCGCCAGCAGGTCCGGCCGCGGTGCTCGCCCTCCGCGTCTGCTGTCCGCGTGACGAACGCCACGCGCAAGACAGACGCCTGACTGTGGTTTCCTGCGGGGGCCGCATCGACGCGTCCCCCGGGAGCCCTCATGAGTCGCAGCCCTGACCCGCACGACTTCCTCGACCTCGACGCCGGGCTCGCCGAGGAGGAGCGCGCCATCCGCGACGCTGTCCGCGCGTACGCGAAGGACAACCTGCTGGACCACATCGCGGATTGGTACGAATCGGGCGCGTTGCCGGCCGCCGAGCTGGCCAAGGGCTTCGGTTCGCTGGGGCTGCTGGGCATGCACCTGGAGGGTTACGGCTGCGCCGGCACGAGCGCGGTCGCGTACGGCATCGCGTGCCGTGAGCTGGAAGCCGTCGACTCGGGGTTGCGGAGCTTCGTGTCGGTGCAGGGCTCGCTCGCGATGTACGGGATCCACAAGTGGGGCAGCGAGGAGCAGCGGCAGGAGTGGCTGCCCCGGATGGCCACCGGCGACGCGCTGGGCTGCTTCGGCCTGACCGAGCCGGACGCGGGCAGCGACCCCGGCTCGATGCGGACGCGGGCGGTGCGCGACGGGTCGGACTGGGTGCTGTCGGGCACGAAGATGTGGATCACCAACGGAACGGTCGCCGACGTCGCGGTCGTCTGGGCCCAGACCGACGACGGGATCCGCGGGTTCGTCGTCCCGACGTCGACACCGGGGTTCACGGCGAACGAGGTCAAGCACAAGCTGTCCCTGCGGGCGTCGCTGACGGCGGAACTGGTCCTCGACGGCGTCCGGTTGCCTTCCACGGCGGCGTTCCCCGAGGTCCGGGGCTTGAAGGGCCCGCTGTCGTGCTTGAACGAGGCGCGCTACGGGATCTTGTTCGGCGTGGTCGGGGCGGCTCGCGCGTGCTACGAGTCGGCGCTGGAGTACACAATGTCGCGGTCGCAGTTCGGCAAGCCCCTGGCCGGGTTCCAGCTGACGCAGCGCAAGCTGGCCGACCTGCTGGTCGAGGTGAATCGTGCGGGGTTGGTGGCGCTGCAGATCGGGCGGTTGAAGGACGCGGGGACGTTGCACCACAACCACGTGAGCTTCGGCAAGATGGCGAACGTGCGCTCGGCTCTTTCCGCGGCGCGCGAGGCGCGTTCGATGCTGGGCGCGAACGGGATTTCGCTGGAGTACCCGGTGATGCGGCACATGGCGAACCTGGAGACGGTGCTGACGTACGAGGGCACGGAGGAGATGCACGCGCTGTCGCTGGGCCAGGCGGTGACGGGGCTGGCGGCGTTCCGCTGATCCGTTTTTGTCGGTGGTGGTCTTTAGACCTGGTCTCAAAACTCGGCGTGTCGCTAGGTGAACCAACGGCCCGCCCGTGGCTCCGCACCGCCCGCCTGTGGGGCCCGGCCCGACGGGCCGGAGGTCTGTCAGAGAGACTGGGGGCCAGTGCCCGCCCTCTCGACCTGGAGCCGTTGATGCCGCAAGGGACCGTCCGTTGGTTCGACGCCGAACGGGGTTTCGGCTTCCTCGCGCCCGAGGACGGCTCGCCGGACGTGTTCGTGCACGCCTCCGAGATCGTCGGGGACGGCGGCGCGAAATTGCTCCGCGAGGGTCAGGCCGTCGTGTTCGAGGTCGGCGAGAACGACCGCGGGCCCCAGGCGCTGCGCGTTCGCGTCACCGCCGATGCGGCCACCGGCAGCGCCGTGGGCCTGCTCGGCACCGTCAACTGGTACGAGCCGGGCAAGGGGTACGGCTTCGCGTCGCCGGACGGCGGCGGCGCCGACATCTTCGTGCACAGCTCCGCCATCGTGACCGGCGGCGTGGTCACCGAGGGGCAGCGGGTGGCCTTCCTGATCGTCGAAGGCGAGCGCGGCCCGCAGGCCGGGCACGTGATCCCGCTGGGAGCAGGGGCCGGCTCACCCGCTGCGGCTGGTATCGCGGACGGTGCCGACGGCACGGTGGCCTGGTACGACGAGGACAAGGGCTTCGGCTTCATCAACCCCGACTCCGGCGCCGGGGACGTCTTCGTTCACGCCCGGGCCCTGGCCGAGGGGCTGACGTGGCTCGCGGAGGGCGACCGCGTCGCCTACGAGGTGGCTAGTGGAGACAAGGGCCCGCAGGCCCGCGACGTGCACCTGGTCCGGGGCGCCGAGCCCCAGACGGCGCCGCAGCGGTCGGCACCTGCCGCGGCCGCAGGGCCGGCGGCGCGGGACGTGCCCGTACGAGGCGGCGAGGGCGTCGTCGCGCGCTACGACGACGACCGCGGCTTCGGCTTCATCACCCCGGACGCAGGCGGCGACGATCTCTTCGCCCACGCGTCCGTGATCATGGGGTCGGAGCCGCTGCAGAAGGGTGACCGGGTCCGGTACGCGGTGCGTCAGAGCGACCGGGGCCCGCAGGCCGACCGCATCGAACGCCTCTGAAGAGGCGGCCCCACCGATGGCTGATCACTTCCCGACGAGAGTGCTCGTTCATCCCCGTCGATGGTGCCGTCAGCAACGCGGCTGCAGCCTCCTCCAGGAGATCGATCTCCCTCGTGGTGACGGGGGCCCCGTGCCGACCCGAGGACCTGCTCCGCGCTCAGAAGCTCACCAGTCACCCCCACCCAACGACACAGAGCTACCGATGTATCCCAAACGAGTGAATGGATGCGTTAGACCTGGTCGCAGAGCTCGATCTTTATGAGCCAGCGGACGTTGATCACGGTGCAGGCCAGCGTGAGTAGCGCCAGCGTGGTGCATTCGGTCCGGTCGTAGCGCAGCCCGAGGCGTTTGAACCGCAGCAGCCAGGAGATGGTGCGTTCGACGACCCAGCGGACCCGGCCGAGGCGGGACTTGCCCTCAATCCCGCGCCGGGCGATACGGACCTTGATACCGCGGCGGGTCAGGTAGCGGCGGCAGCGGCGGTAGTCGTAGCCCTTGTCGGCGTGCAGCTTGTCCGGTCGGCATCGTGGCCGGCCCGCCCGGCCGTGGTGGCCGCGCACGGTCGGGTTCGTGTCCAGCAGCGGCTCGAACAGCATGCTGTCGTGGGTGTTTGCCGCCGACAACATGATGTGCAGCGGTAGCCCGTTCGCGTCGCACAGAACGTGGTACTTGGAGCCGGCTTTACCCCGGTCAGTGGGGCTGCGGCCGGTCAGCTCGCCCCCCTTTTCGACCGCACCGACACCGCGTCGATGCAGCCTCTGGTCCAGTCGAGCTCGTCGATGTTGGACAGCTCGTCGAGCATGAGCTGGTGCAGCCGGTCCCACACGCCGGCGTCCTGCCACTCACGTAACCGCCGCCACGCGGTGTGCCCGGAACCGCATCCGAGCTGCTCGGGTAGGTCTCGCCAGCGGCAGCCGGTGTCGAGCACGAACAAGATCCCCTCCAGCGCGGCACGGTCATCGATCCGGGGCCGCCCACCCGGACCGCGCGGCGCTGGTCGGGACGGGATCAGGGGTTCGATCAGCTCCCAGAGCCGGTCTTCGACCCGCCGCTGCTGCGTCGTCTTCGCCACGACTGCCCACGATCGACGACCAGGACCGGCAGGTTACGCAGTGACACACCCTTAAGTTTTGAGACCAGGTCTTAGAGTGCGGGTCGTGGACTTTTCTTCGTTTGAGACGGTGCTCGAGCTACGGCGCTACACGCTGCACCCGGGGCGGCGTGATGAGCTGATCGCGTTGTTCGAGCGTGAGTTCGTCGAGCCCCAGGAGGCTTCGGGGGCGCACCTGTTCGGGTTGTTCCGGGTGCCTTCGTCGCCGGACGAGTTCGTGTGGCTGCGGGGGTTCCGGTCTTTCGAGGCTCGCGCGGCTGCGCTTTCCTCGTTTTATTCCGGGCCGGTCTGGCGGCGTTTCCGCGATGCCGCCAACGCGACGATGGTGGACTCGGACAACGTGTTGCTGCTGCGTCCGGTCCTTCGCGGGCTGACGTCCCCACCGCCGGGTTCGGGCGTGTACGTCTCCTTCGCCGCATCGCCGTCGGCGTTCGCGGTGTTCGAGACGGAGCCGTCGGAGAACAACTTCCCGCAGCTGCCGGTGCGGACGGACGGGCCGTTCACGGTGTCGTTCAGCCGGGTTTCGTCCGCTTCTGCTGAGGCGCTGGAGCCGACTTCGCGGTCACTACTCCGTTGAGAGCAGTTCGGTGAGCCCCCGGGGGTAGAGGATCTTGCTGCCGTCGCGGAAGTCGGCGAAGTCGACCCAACGCGCGGTGGCGGGGTCGTCGAGGATCTTCATCTCATCCTTGGCGTACAGAGCGGAGTCGACGAACTCGGCGTCGTAGACGAAGGCGATCTCGTGCCCGGGGTTGTCGCGCCAGCTGAAAACGTTCTCGAGGACACCGAGCCGTTCCTTGACGAGCACCTCGGCATCGAGTTCCTCGCGGAACTCCCGCTGAAGGGCGTCATCACTGCGTTCGCCGAACTCGACCCCACCCCCGAGCGGCCGGTAGTAGGTCTCGCCTTTGACGTCATCGCGCCCTTCGAAGACGAGCAGAGCATGCTCACGCCAAATAACGCCGAGCGCGATCGGCCGGATGCTGGACCCCATGAGGGTCAGGCTATCGGCCCGCGGCTCCCTCAGCACACCCCAAGCAAGTCCGCCCACCCCGACCGCCACCACAACCCCGGCGGCAACCCAGGCCCACTGCGGCCCGAAAACCCCGGCCAGCGCCACGACCACAATGCCCACGGCAGGCATCGCCCAGGGCGAAGAGCCCATCACCACCTCGTCCCGACTTGTCGACCAGGCCTGAATGCTGGCCTAACATGGTCCAATCCTGGAGGGCGGGGTGAGGGCCATGCGCAGACTTCGTTTCGTTCGCCAGATCATGCAGTTGACGAACAACCCGCCGCCGACGCTTCCCGGTCACCGCAGGCGGCGGTTCGGGCGGAAGTGCCCGCAGTGCGGCAACGTGGTCCGGCCGGAAGGAAACCGAGAGTGGTGTCCAGTCTGTAGAGAGTTCGTCGACGAGATGTACGACTAGGCACCGTGGTGGCAACTTCATCGCCGTCGACTGCGGCCCTCGACCTCGCAGGACGGATCGGTCGGTACTTCACCGTCGTCAGCGTGGTGCCCGCGCTCTTCTTGACCGCGTGGACCGCGGCACTGGCTACCAGCGACGCGTGGAAGGCGACCCCGGATCTGCACCTGATGGTGCGACGCCTGGGAGGCATCAATCTCGCCGGCGCGGTGTGGTTGCTGCTGACTACGATGGTCTTCGCCCTGTTCCTTCACCCCCTCCAACTCGGCATGACCCGGTTGCTGGAGGGCTACTGGGGAAGTTCGTGGCCCTCGCGAATCCTGCTCCGACGAGGAATCACCCATCACCGCAAGCGGCGCGCCAGACTGCACCGCCGGCACTCGAAACTGGCGGCGGCACGGGATGACATCCTTCTGGCACAACTAGTGGCTGGATACGAGGAAAGACGAGCGGCAGGCAAGAGGCACCGCGGCGACCCGAGGGCATGGGGCGAAAGTCAGCTGGAGCAGGCTTTGACCGGCCAACGGTCGGCCGACGAGGCACATCGAGCCAGCGGATTGCACGCCGCCGCCGATGCAGCGGAGATCGCCTTCGACCGTTATCCGGAAGCCTCCCGGGTCATGCCGACCCGGCTCGGAAACGCCCTTCGCTCAGCCGAAGACGCAATCGGCTCGCAGTACGCCTCGACGCGATACTGACTGCCCCGCACGTGGCTTTGATCGCCCCCGCCGAGCACGTCAGCTACCTCCAGGACTCACGCCAGCAGCTTGATACTGCGGTGCGGCTGTGCGTAGTCGCCTTGATCGTCACTTGTGAGACCATCGGTTGCCTCCTGACAGACGGTTGGTGGCTGCTCATCGCTCTGGGGCCGTACTTTCTCGCGGGCATCGCTTACCGCTCCGCGGTCGCCGCAGCCGATTACTACATGGCGATCGTCGGCACGGTTCTCGACCTCAACCGATTCAGTCTCTACAAAAGCCTCCACGTCAAGTTGCCGATGAACACAGTCGAAGAGCGCTGGAACAACGAGAAGCTGATGGCGGTTCTGGAGCGGCGAAAGGGATCGAACATCCGGTACGAACACCACACCGCCGATTCCATCGACACCAGCGGCTCGCCTTCTACTCCCCCAGGAACTCTCTGATCGACAACCTCAACGATCCGGCATCCAGCCCATGCGCCAAGTCGTGGTCCGCGATCCCACCATAAGTCCGCACCTCCGCATCCCGCCGCACACCCAAAGACTTCAACCGATGCGGCAAGTCCGCCAATGCCTCCGAAACCCAAAAAGCCGAAGTCCCCGCCAAATAAGGCTCCACAAGAACAACCGAACCCGAAGCCGAAAGCACCGCCGACCGCAAACCGGCGGAGTCAAAAGGCCGAATAGTAGACGCATACAAAACCGTCACGTCCAACCCGGCGCACGCCCGCAGCACCCGATCCAACACCGGCCCCACCGCCACCACCACGCCCGACGAACCAAACCGCAGCCGAGTGAACCCGACGCCAAGATGAGGCGAAGCATTCGTCTGAGCTGAAAGCCGAAGGTAAACCCGCCCATCGCCAGGAACGGACTCCAGCAACAACCGGCGAGCCTCGTCGGCATGGCCGGGAACGTGCACCGTCCACCCCGGCAACGAATCCATCAGTAAAACGTCCCCCGGAGACTGATGCGTCCGCCCCTCGGCCGACATGTCGTACGAAGCCCCGTACGACACCAAAACCCCACCCACTTCCTGGTGCGAAAAGTCCAGCTTGATCTGCTCGAATGCGCGCTCCACCAGGAACGACGGGAACGTGTGCACGATCGGCCGCAACCCCGCCAGTGCCAGGCCCGCACCCGCGCTGACCAGCAGCTGCTCGCGGATCCCCACGTTGATCACCCGGTCCGGATGACGACGCGCCGCGCCCGCCAGCTGGGCCACCGAGATGTCCGCCAGCACCACCGCCACGTCCGGGTCCGCGTCCAGGATCTCCTCGGTTGTCTTCAGAAACGTTTCCCTCATGGAAATCAGCCCTTCGGTTCGACGACAGCGACCACAGCCAGTGGCCGGCCGGGATGCGGAGAAGTGAACGCGTCGTACAGCGCGGAGTGGTCGCGGCCGGACACCGTGCGCGTCTCCCAGCCTTCGACCTCGAAGCGGCGCGCGATGCCACCTGGCCAGCCGTGCGTCGACGACTGGTTGTCGATCACCACCGTCGTCAGGTTTTCGAGGCCGGACTTCGCCGCGACGACCATCGCCTCGTGGTTGGACCCCTCGTCCAGCTCGGCGTCGCCGATCAGCGTCACGACCCTCGACGTCACCCCGCGGGCGCGCAGGCCCAGCGCCGTGCCGAGGGCGATCGGCAGGCCGTGGCCGAGGGAACCGCTCGAAATCTCGACGCCGGGGACGCGCCGCCGGTCCGGATGGTGACCGAGGCGCGACAGCGCGTTCGACCACGTCGGCAGCTCGGCTTCGTCGAGAAAGCCCTTCACCGTGAGCACGGCGTAGTACGCCATCGGACCGTGCCCTTTGGACAACAGGAAACGGTCGCGGTCCGGCGAGCGGAACGTGGCCGGCGTAATGTCCAGCACGCGGTCGTAGAGCACCCACAGGACGTCCACAGTGGACTCCGCGGCGGCGTGGTGCTTGTCGTCGCCGGTCATCAGCGAGATCAGTCGCGGCAGCTCGGCGTAGCCCGGTTCGGTCGCAGTGGTCATACTCCGACGATGCAACCTCGACTAAACTCGAAGTCAAGGATAGCCTGAACTGGTGACGAGGCTCGCTGAACATCTCAGCATCGGACAGGTGGCGGACCGCAGCGGGGTGCCGCACACGGCACTGCGGTTCTACGAGGAAAAAGGCCTGATCAGCTCGGAGCGATCGGCGGGCAACCAGCGCCGCTACTCGCGCTCGGTGCTGCGGCGGATCGCGTTCATTCGCGCCGCGCAACGGGTCGGGCTCTCCCTCGAGGACATCAGCGCGGCACTGACGTCGCTGCCCGCCGACCACGCCCCGACGAAGGCCGACTGGGCGCGGCTGTCCCGCGACTGGCAGCACGAGCTCGACGCGCGGATCGACGCCCTGCAACGCCTTCGCGACCGGCTCACCGGCTGCGTCGGCTGCGGGTGCCTGTCACTGCGCAGCTGCGCGCTCTACAACAACGATGACGCGCTGGCGCGCTTCGGGCCGGGAGCGAGCAAACTGCGTCCGGCGATCGAGGGCGGCATCTAAATCGCTTGCCCGCCGCGGGATCCTGGGGAGGAAATGAACGAGAAAGAACTGATCCGCATCTCCAAACGGCTGTCGCTGCACCTGCGCCACGATCCCGCCGCCGCCGGCCTCACCCTCTCCCCTGACGGCTGGGTCGACGTCGACACCCTGCTGCGGGCGTTGAAGATCACCCGCGAACAGCTCGACGAGGTCGTCGAGACGAACAGCAAGCGCCGTTTCGCCTTCGACGAGACCAGCACGCGCATCCGCGCGAGCCAGGGCCACAGCGTCTCGGTCGACCTCGGCCTCGCGGACGCGACACCGCCGGACGTGCTCTACCACGGCACGGTGGCGAAGTTCCTCGACGCGATCCTCCGCGAGGGACTGCGCCCGATGAAGCGTCACGCGGTCCACCTTTCGGCGACGCTCGACACCGCGCGAACGGTGGGGGCGCGACGCGGCAAGCCGGTGCTCCTCCGGGTCGACGCCGCGGAAATGGCCGCCGCGGGACACGCCTTCCAGGTCAGCGCGAACGGCGTTTGGCTGACGGCGACGGTGCCGCCGGAATATCTCCACCGCGTCGGCTGAGGCGGAACTCGCTTACCGGAGTGGTCGGCTCGCGTACTCAGACGGTCGGCTCGCGTACCTGGACGGTCGGCTCGCGTACCCAGACGGTCGGCTCGCGTACTCGGGCGGACGACACGCGGGGCGGAATCCCGGAACTCGCGTGATTGGGCGCGTCTCTCGCGTGATTGGGGGCGGGACTCGCGTGATTGGGGGGTCGACTCGCGTGATTACGCGGTCGACACGGGGGTGGGGAGGCGGCGGCGGGGGCGGCCCAGGAGGCGGCGGCCCACGTCCAGCAGTTCCGTGCGGAGCTCGTCGTCGCCCAGGCGGGCCAGGTCGGGGGAACCGCCGGCCATCGCGATGCCCGTCAACGTCACCATCGCGTTGACCCGCGCTGTCGGGGTCGGGTCCGGGCCCGACAGGATGCCCAGCAGCGCCTGGCCGAAGCCCTCCATACCGCCGTGCGCCGACTTCTCGATCGCGCGGACCAGGCCCGGATCGCTCGAGAACAGCGCCACCAGCGCGCGGTGCCGGATCACCAGGTCGACGAACCCCTCCAGCAGCAGGTCCACCTGCGTGCCACGGCGCTTCTGCGCGGCCGCGCGCAGCACCAGCTCGTCGAGGTCACGCACCCCGGGCTCGGCCACCGCCTCGGTGATCTCCGCCTTCGTCTTGAAGTGGTAGTAGACCGCCGCCTTCGTGACCCCGAGCGCGTCGGCGATCATCTGCAGCGACGTGCCCTCGACCCCGTGTTCGGTGAACAGCCGCAACGCGGTCTGCAGCAGTCGGGTCCGGGTGTCCTCGGCCGGGCCGGCGGTCATTCTTCCTCCTCAGCGAGCCGTCGGAGCGTACGTCACTCCCTGTCGATCGGCAAACCGCTTACTAGCCGATCGGCTGGGATAAACCTTGCTGTTCGGCAAGTCACATACTTGCCGATCGGCTTGGAGCTCTCCTTGCCGATCGGCTAGCTTGAAAGGAACCAGATCGAGTGACCCGACCCCGTTCGGGCGAAACGGAGCTGACTCGTGGCCACCTTCCTGTACCGGCTCGGCCGGTTGTCCTTCCGACGGCGGGCGCTGGTGGCCGCCGTCTGGGCGGCCGTCCTCGTGGCGCTCGGGCTGGGCGCCCTCACGCTGTCCGGCCAGCTGTCGAACTCGGTGACGATCCCCGGCACCGAGTCGCAGCGCGCGATCGACCAGCTGACCGAGAAGTTCCCGCAGGCCAACGCCGGTGGCGCCACCGCGCGCGTCGTCATCGAGGCGCCGGCCGGGACGTCGGTGACCGACGCGAAGGGCAAGGTCGCCGTCGAGTCCCTGGTCGGGCAGCTGAAGACCGCGCCGAAGGTCGCCGTCGTCGTGGACCCGTTCCAGGCGCAGTCGATCTCCCCCGACAAGCGCGTCGCGCTCGCCCAGGTCAGCTACGGCGCGAAGGCGTACGAGCTCACCGACGGTGACCGCAAAGCCCTCCTGAACACCGCCGACGCGGCCCGCGCCCAAGGGTTCACCGTCGAGTTCGGCGGCGACGCCGTGCAGGGCGTCCCCGAAACCGGCGCGACCGAGGGCCTGGGTGTCGCGGTCGCCGCCGTCGTGCTGATCATCACCTTCGGCTCGCTGGTCGCCGCCGGGATCCCGCTGCTCACCGCGCTGATCGGCGTCGGCACCGGGATGGGCGGCATCTTCCTCGCCTCCGGGTTCCTCGAGCTGAACTCGAACACGCCGATCCTGGCGCTGATGATCGGGCTGGCCGTCGGCATCGACTACGCGCTGTTCATCGTCTCGCGCTACCGGCACGAACTGCGTCTCGGCCGCGATCCCGAAGAGGCCGCGGGCCGCGCCGCCGGCACCGCCGGGTCCGCGGTCGTGTTCGCCGGGCTCACCGTCATCATCGCGCTGGCCGGCCTCACCATCATCGGCATCCCGTTCCTCGGCCAGATGGGCGTCGCCGCGGCCGTCACCGTCGCGGTTGCCGTGCTCATCGCGCTGACGCTGCTGCCCGCGATCCTCGGGTTCGCCGGACACCGGGTGGCCGGCGAACGGATTCGCCTGCGCCGCAAGCCGGTCGGAACGACGCACGGAGAGCGCTGGGCGCGGTTCGTCGCCCGCCACCGGTGGCCGGTGCTGCTCGTCGCGCTGGCCGGGATGGCCGTCGTCGCGCTGCCCGCGCTCGGCATGCAGCTCGGCCTGCCCAACGACAGCACCGCGGCACCCGAGTCGACCCAGCACAAGGCGTACGAGATCGCCAGCCGCAGCTTCGGCGAGGGCTCCAACGGGCCGCTGCTGGTCGTCGTCGACACCGGGTCGAGCACCAACCGGCAGGCCGCGCTCGGTCAGGCCGCGGCGGACATCCAGAAGCTGCCGGACGTCGCCGCCGTCACTCCGGCGAAGGTCAACCAGACCGGTGACACGGCGTTGCTCACGGTGATTCCGAAGAGCGGGCCGAGCAGCACCCAGACCGAGGACCTGGTGGCCGCGATCCGCACCGAGTCCGGCGCGCTGGAGAACGCGACCGGCGCGAAGCTGTCCGTCACCGGGCAGACCGCGGCGAACATCGACGTCTCGGAGAAGCTGTCCGACGCGATGCTGCCCTACCTCGCGCTGATCGTCGGGCTGGCGTTCGTGCTGCTGATGCTGGTGTTCCGCTCGGTCGTGGTGCCGCTGAAGGCGACGATCGGCTTCCTCGGCTCGGTCGCGGCGACGTTCGGCGCGGTGGTCGCGGTGTTCCAGTGGGGCTGGCTGACGGACCTGCTCGGCGTCGAGTCGACCGGGCCGATCATGAGCATGCTGCCGATCCTGCTGATCGGCGTGCTGTTCGGGCTGGCGATGGACTACCAGGTGTTCCTGGTGACGCGGATGCGCGAGGAGCACGTCCACGGCGCGGAGCCCCAGGAAGCGATGGTCACCGGCTTCCGCCACGGCGCGCGGGTGGTCGTCGCGGCGGCGCTGATCATGATCAGCGTGTTCGCCGGGTTCATCCTGGCCGAGTCGGCGCTGATCCAGTCGATCGGCTTCGCGCTGGCGTTCGGCGTGCTGGTGGACGCGTTCGTGGTCCGGATGACGCTGGTGCCGGCGGTGATGTCCCTGCTCGGCCGCGGCGCGTGGTGGCTGCCGAAGTGGCTCGACCGCATCCTGCCGGACGTCGACGTCGAGGGTGAGAAGCTCACCAAGCACCTCGACGCCGCACCCGATGACGACGAGCGCGAACTGGTCGGCGCGAGCCGCTAGCCGAAGTTCGTGAAGGCCACCTTGAGGAACTTGAAGTTCCTCAAGGTGGCCTTCACGGCTTTCAGGCCGGGGCGGGGACGCCGTCGAGGACGATCACCGGGAACACCCGGTCGGTGTTCCGCTCGTAGGCGGAGGTGCCGTCGGAAACCGTGCGGTAGAGGCGGTCGCGCTCCTCGCCGGTCGTCACGACGGCCCGCGCCGGGTAGGTGGCGTCGCCGAGCTCGACCGTCACCGCCGGGTCGGCGAGCAGGTTGTGGAACCAGGCCGGGTGCCGGGGAGCGCCCGCCTTGGAGCCGACCACGAACACGCGGCCCCGGTCGTCGACCGCGAAGCCGAGCGGCACCGTCGTCCGACGGCCGGTGCGCGCCCCGGTCGTGGTCAGCAGCAGGATCGGGAACGGCGGTCGGCTGACCACGCCGTGGTGAGCGCGGAATTCGCTGATGACGCCTTCGTTGTAGGTCCGGAACTCCTCGTCGGCCGGCACAGTGGACATCGCTCTCCCTGGTTCTCGTGGCGGGACCTCGATGGTGCAGACCGCCCGCGCCCGGGAAAGGAATCGGTCAGCTCATGAACCAGAAGATGGCGCCGCCGATGGCGAGCAGGGCCGCGACGCCGAGCACCCCCGCCATGAACTTGGCCGTCTTCCAGGTCGAGTACACGCCGCCCACCAGGAAACCGCCCAGGGCGAGCAGGAGGACTCCGACGACTTCCTTGCTCACAGGACGCCCTTCGTGGAGGGGATGCCGCCCGCGCGCGGGTCCGGCTCGGTCGCCGCGCGCAAGGCCCGGGCCACCGCCTTGTACTCCGCCTCCGCGATGTGGTGCGGGTCGCGGCCGTGGATCACGCGGACGTGCAGCGCGATCTGCGCGTGGAACGACAGCGAGTCGAACACGTGGCGCGTCAGGACGAACGGGTAGTTGTTACCGATCGTGAAGGTGTTGAACTGCTCCGGTTCGCCCACGTGCACGCAGTACGGCCGCCCGGAAACGTCGATCGCCGCGTGGGCGAGCGTCTCGTCCATCGGGATCCACGCGTCGCCGAAGCGGCGGATGCCGCTCTTGTCGCCAAGGGCCTGGCGGATCGCCTGGCCCAGCACGATCGCCGTGTCCTCGACCGTGTGGTGCGCGTCGATGTGGATGTCGCCGGTCGCCTCGACCTTGAGGTCCAGGGAGCCGTGGACGCCGAACGCCGTCAGCATGTGGTCGTAGAACGGCACGCCGGTCGAGATGTCGACCTCGCCGGTGCCGTCGAGGTCCAGCTGGACGAAGATCGAGGACTCCTTGGTGGTCCGTTCGACCTTGCCGATGCGGGTCATCGGGAAACTTCCTTACTCGCCTCGAGGAAGGCGTCGTTCTCTTCCGGCGTGCCGATGCTGACGCGCAGGTGTCCTTCGATGCCGGGGTCGCGGATCAGCACGCCCTTGTCCAAATAGGACTGCCAGGCCGCGTGCGGGTCGCCGAACCGTCCGAAGAGGACGAAGTTCGAATCGCTCGGCACGGGGTCGTACCCCAGACCGGCCAACGCCTCCAGGACGCGGTCGCGTTCGGCGGCCAGCTTGTGCACGCTGTCCAAAGTGGCGTCCGCGTGGCGCAGCGCCGCCCGCGCGGCCGCCTGCGTCAGCCGCGAAAGGTGGTACGGCAGCCGCACCAGCTGCAGCGCGTCGACGACGGCGGGCGCCGCCGCCAGGTAGCCGAGCCGGCCGCCGGCGAAGGCGAACGCCTTGCTCATCGTGCGCGACACGATGAGCCGCGCGGGGTAGCCGGCCAGCAGCTCCACCGCGCTCGGCTGCGGCGAAAACTCCGCGTACGCCTCGTCGACGACCACGATCCCGGTGGCCGCGTCGAGCACCGCGCGCAGCTCGGCCAGGGGGATCGAGCCGCCGGTCGGGTTGTTCGGGCTGGTGACGAACACGATGTCGGGCCGCTTCTCGCGGATGAGTGACGCCGCCGCGGCCGTGTCGAGCGTGAAGTCGGGGCGGCGGGGCGCCGGGACCCACTCGGTGCGCGTGCCCGACGCGATGATCGGGTGCATCGAGTACGACGGCTCGAAGCCGAGCGCGCTGCGCCCGGGGCCGCCGAAGGCCTGCAGGATCTGCTGCAGCACCTCGTTGGACCCGTTGGCGGCCCAGACGTTCGCCTCCGACAGCACCACCCGCGTCGACACGCTCAGGTAGTCGGCCAGGTCCTGGCGCAGCGCCACGGCGTCCCGGTCCGGGTAGCGGTGCAGCTCGGCGGCTTCCGCGCGGACCGCCTCGGCCACGTCCGCGACCAGCTCGGGCGGCGGCGGGTACGGGTTCTCGTTGGTGTTGAGCCGGACCGGGACGTCCAGCTGCGGCGCGCCGTACGGGGTCTTGCCGCGCAGGTCGTCGCGCAGCGGCAGCGCGTCCAGGGTGACCTCTTCGCCGATGGTCATCGAGCCTCGCCTCCGAAGCGCGCGGTGACGGCTTCGCCGTGCGCGGGCAGGTCCTCGGCGTTGGCCAGCGCGACGACGCGGCCGGCGACCTCGCGCAGCGCGTCCTCGGAGTAGTCCACGACGTGGATGCCCTTGAGGAAGCTCTGCACGGACAGGCCCGAGGAGTGGCGGGCGAACCCGCCGGTGGGCAGGACGTGGTTGGAGCCGGCGCAGTAGTCGCCGAGCGACACCGGGGCGTACGCGCCGACGAAGATGGCGCCCGCGTTGCGGACCCGGGCGGCGACCGCGCGCGCGTCCGCCGTCTGGATCTCGAGGTGCTCGGCGGCGTAGGCGTCGACGACGCGCAAGCCGTCGTCCACAGTGGACACCAGGATGACGCCGGACTGCTTGCCGGCCAGCGCTTCGGCGACGCGTTCGGTGTGCTTCGTCGCGGCGACGCGGTTCACCAGCTCCTTGTCGACGGCGTCGGCGAGCTGCTCCGACGTCGTCACCAGGACGCTCGCCGCCAAGGGGTCGTGCTCGGCCTGGCTGATCAGGTCGGCGGCGACGTGCACCGGGTCGGCCGTCTCGTCGGCGAGGATGGCGATCTCGGTCGGCCCGGCCTCGGCGTCGATGCCGATCAGGCCGCGCAGGAGCCGCTTGGCCGCGGTGAGGTAGATGTTGCCCGGCCCGGTGACGACGTCGACCGGGACGAGCTCGGCACCGTCGGTGTCCGTGCCGCCGTACGCGAGCAGCGCGACGGCCTGCGCGCCGCCGGCCGCCCACACCTCGTCGACGCCGAGGAGCTCGGCCGCGGCGAGGATGGTCGGGTGCGGCAGGCCGTCGAACGCGGCCTGCGGCGGCGAGCAGACGACCAGGGAGGCGACGCCCGCGATCTGCGCCGGGACGACGTTCATCACCACGGTCGAGGGGTACACGGCCAGCCCGCCCGGGGCGTAGAGGCCGACGCGCTCGACCGGCACCCACTTCTCGGTGACCGTGCCGCCGTCGACGACCGCGGTCGTGACGTCGGTGCGGCGCTGCCCGTCGTGCACCTTGCGGGCGCGGGTGATCGACTCCTCCAGCGCGGCGCGCACGGCCGGGTCCAGCTCGGCCAGTGCCTTCGTCAACCGCTCGCGCGGCACCCGCACGGACGCGGGACGGACGCCGTCGAACTTCTCGGTGTACTCGAGGACGGCTTCGACACCGCGGTCACGGACCGCCTCGACCACCGGGCGCACGTGATGCAGCGCCGCGTCCACGTCGTATTCGGCGCGCGGGAGCGTGGCGCGCAGTTCGGCGGCGGTCGGGACCTGCCCACGCAGGTCGGTGCGGTTCAACATGCCCTCAGGGTACGAGGTCACGCCGAGCGGGTTTTCGGCGATACTCCCCGGTGACGGCGGATCCCAGCATGCAGGAGGCAGCGGTGGCGCGAATCGCGTTGTGCCAGGTCAACTCGGGCGACGACCCGGAAGCGAACCTGAAACTGGTTCGCTCCGGGGTGGAGGCCGCGGTGACCGGCGGCGCGCGGATCGTCGTGTTCCCCGAGGCGACGATGGCGCGGTTCGGCCGGCCGCTGGAGCCGGTCGCGGAGCCCCTGGACGGGCCGTGGGCGTCCGCGGTCGCTTCGGTGGCCGCCGAGCACGACGTCGTGGTCGTCGCCGGGATGTTCACCCCGGCGGACGAGGGCCGGGTGCGCAACACGCTGCTGGTCACCGGCGGCGGGCAGCACGACGGCTACGACAAGATCCACCTCTACGACGCGTTCGGCTTCGCCGAGTCCGACACGGTCGCGTCCGGTGCGACTTTGACGACGTTCGACTTCGAGGGCGTCGTCTACGGCGTCGCGACCTGCTACGACCTGCGGTTCCCGGAGCTGTTCCGGGCGCTGGCCGACGACGGCGCCGACGTCGTGCTGCTGCCGGCGTCCTGGGGCGCCGGCGAGGGCAAGCGCGAGCAGTGGGAGGTCCTGGTGCGCGCGCGGGCGCTGGACTCGGGCTGCTGGGTGCTGGCCTGCGGCCAGGCCGATCCGGCGGCGACGGGCGTCACGGTGAACCCGAAGGCACCGACGGGCATCGGCTACTCGACGGTGTCGGACGGCTTCGGCCGGGTGGTGGCCCAGGCCGGTGCGGCGCCGGAGACTCTGCTGGTGGACGTGGACCCGGCGGTGTCGGCCCAGGCCCGCACGGCCACCGGAGCCCTGGCCAACCGCCGCCTCTGACCGGTCCCGAGCGCCCCAATGTGGCCTTGGGTGCGTTGAACGCAACCAAGGCCGCCTTGGGGCGCTTGAGGCGGAGCTAGCGGAGCAGGCCTTCGCGGATCGCGACCCGGACGAAGCCCGCCCGACGTCGCTCGCCCGTCTTGTCGCGGATCCGGTCCAGGTACGACCGGACCGTCCGGACGCTGATGTTGAGGATCTCCGCCACGTCGACGTCGCGCTCCCCCGCCGCCACCAGCCGGAGCACCTGCTTCTCGCGCTCCGACAGCACGATCTTCGGCCCCGCGTGGCGTTCTTCGCTGTCCTGGATGATCATCCCGGCCAACGTCGGCGAGACGTACGCGTTGTCGTCGGCGATCGTGCGGATCGCGCGCAGGAGCTCGTCGCCGTCGACGTCCTTCGACAGGAACCCCTTCGCGCCCGCCTGCATGGCGCCGAGCACCTCCGGCTGTTCCGCGTGCGCGGACACCACCAGCACCCGGTGCCCCATCTGCCCCACTTCCAGGACCGCGGCCGCGTCCTGGACGCCCCGGAGCTTCAGGTCGAGGACCACGACGCTGCCGACCGGCTGGTCCTGCACCGCGAACCGGGCCACCGAGTCGGCGACCGCGCCGAGCTCGATGTCCGGCGCCTCGGTGAGCACGCGGGTGAGCGCGTACCGGTAGAGCGGGTGGTCCTCGATCACCCCGACGTGGATCCGCCGGGGCGCCTTCGCTTCCCCGTCGCTCATTTGCGGCCGCCGCGCCGCGGGCCGGAGCCGCCGATCAGGCCCCGCCGGATGGCTTCCTTGACCAGGCCCGGCCGCCGCCGTTCGCCGGTCTTGTCGCGGATGCGGTCGAGGTAGCCCCGCACGGTCCGGACGCCGATGCCGAGGATCAGCGCGATGTCGACGTCGCGCTCCCCCGCCGCCACCAGCCGCAGCACCTGCTCCTCGCGCGGCGACAGCTCGACGTCGGCCGAGACGGCCGGCCGGTCCGCGTTGTCCTTCATGATCATCCCGGCGACCACCGCCGAGACGTACGCGCCGCCTTCGGCCACCGTCTTGATGGCGATCAGCAACTCGTCCCCGTCGACGTCCTTGGACAGGAACCCGCGCGCCCCGGCGGCGATCGCCCCCAGCACGACCTCGGGTTCCGCCTGCGCGGAGACCACGAGCACGTGGTGCCCGAGCTCGCAGACCTCCAGGACCGCCGCCGCCCCGGCGACACCTGGGAGACCCAGGTCGAGCAGTACCACGCTGCCCGGTGGCTGCCGGTGGACGTGGAACCGCGCCACCGAGTCGACCACCGCCCCCAGTTCGATGAATTCCGCTTCGGCCAGCACCCGTTCCACCGAAACGCGGTACAGCGGGTGGTCTTCGATGACCGCGACCCGGACCCGGCCCCGGTCCAGATCGTCTTCGGCCGAGCGCTCTTGTGTCATGTGCACGACTTTCACCCCGTTCCACCCGACGGGGCCGGCCGCCCGGCCGTGGCCGGGTCCAGCGCGGGGCCCATCGGCACCAATGCCAGCAAACTACCGTTGACCGGTGATCTGTTCACGCTTCCGTAGCCGAGTGAGGCCAGCGCCTGCGCGTTCACCACCGGGTACTTCCGGCCCGTATCGGTCACCAGGTACGTGGTGGCCGAGCCGGATTCGACGACGACGGCTCCCCCTGAGGGAGGTACGTACACCTCGTCCGCCACCCGTGCTTCGGTCCGGGTGGCGACCTGGATTGCTTTCGCGCCAGCGGGAAGCGGGAATTCGGCCGAAACGAGCAACCGGCTGCCCTGGATGCACAGCGCGACGGAGCCGCCGGTGATCGGCGCCTTGCCCGGGATGCGGTCGGGGAACGCCGCGGGGTCGGCACCGCCGGCGCGGGGCGCCGCGACCTTCGGCGCGGCGGCGACGTCGGCCGCGCGGACGTCGACCGGCGCCGGCGTGCCGGGGTAGGCGGCCGCGTTGGCCTGCGTCGTCACCAGGAGGCTCGCCTCGGTCTGCCCGACCGGCTCGAGCCCGTCGCGGCGGACCAGGTAGTACGACGACGCCGTGCCGGGCGCGGCCAGCGCGTCCACGACGGCGAGGACCTCGCCGACGCGGGTGTCGCGACCGCCCACGTCGGGGCCCCGGTCGCCGGCGCCGTCGACCGGCAGCGCGGTCAGGTCGCGCCCGGCCGGGACGGTGTCGATCCACCGCGCGGACACCGCGATCGTCGGGTAGCTGTCGAACTGCAGCGCGGTCGCGGCTTCGTCGGACAGCTTGTAGCGGCGGCCGCCGGCGAGCAGGAACCGGTCGCCCCAGGGCAGCCGGACGATCACGCCCTGGTCGCGCGGCAGCTCGACCCCGGACGCGGGCGCGGCGAGCAGGACGGCGGTGCGCGGCTCGGCCGACGCGGGCGCGTCCTGGGTGGTGCGGCTGCAGCTCGTCCACGGCGTCGTGACGAGCGCCCCGGCCGCGGGCACCGAGTCGGGCGCCCCCGGGATGCCGATCTGGGTGCCGCGGCCGGCCTTGCCGAGGTTCTCGGAAGAGACGGACACGGTCGCGTCGCCGTTGCCGCCGGCCAGCAGCCGCGCGGAGGCGTAGTTGAGGACCGGGTGCAGGACGCCGTCGGCGCCGAGCACGAACCGGGCGCCGGTGCCTTCCTCGACGATCACCTTGCCGCCGGCCAGCCAGTCCTTGCCGCCGGAAGGGTCGAGCAGGCCGATGATGCCGAAGACGGCGGTGACGAGCAGCGCGGCCACGAGCCCCAGCACGGTGCCGAGCACGAGCCGGCGGCTGGGCGAGACGGGGTGGTTGGCGTCAGCCGCGACGAGGGCGGAAACGAGCCTGCGGCGGAGGAACTGGTACGCCTGGATCTGGTCCCGCTGCGTCCACACGCGCTGTGCCCCCGGCTGTGTGCGTCGTCCTCCCGAGTGCTCGATGCTAGGCACCCGAATGGCGCACAGGGAGGGTAATTTTTACGCCCACGCCGCATCCGGGGAGGCAGTAGCGTCGGAGCCCTGGGGAAAGGGGAGCCCGTGTCCGTCGAAACCGCCGGCGCCGTGCGCCCGGCACCGCCGCGGCCCGCGTCCACGCCGCTGCCCTGGCTGTTGCCGATCCGGCCGTTGCAGGCCGCGCTGTGGGAGATCGCGGGCATCGCCGTCCTGCTCGCGTGGATGGTCGACGCCGTCTCGCAGCCGGTGCGCATCGCGGTCAGCGCGGCAGCCGGGCTCCTGGTGCTGCTGACATCCGTACGCTTCGCCGGGCGGCACCTGGCGGGTTGGGCCCTGACCTGGACGGCGTTCCGCTTGCGGCGCCACGACACGCGCCGCGACAGCCCCGACCCGCTGCTGAGCGTGGCCGGGACGGTGAAGGTGCGCCAGCACGTCGACCGCGCGGGCAACCGCTTCGGCGTCGCCGAAATCGACGGCGGGTGGAGCGCGCTGGTGCGGCTGACGCAGGGGCCGGAGGCGCCGGGACCGCTGGTGGAAGCGTTGCGCTCGGCCTATCGGCGGACCGACGTCCCGCTGGCTTCGGCGCAGCTCCTGACGTGGGCGATTCCCCATGGCGAGCAGGTGCTGCGCGTGCGCTGGCTGGCGGTGCGGTACCGGCCGGACCTCGCCCCGATCGCGGCTTTGGCCCGGGGCGGGGGCGATCTCGGCGCTTTGCGGAGCACGGCGTCGGCGGCGTTGAGCTTGATGGGGGCGCTGGCCGAGGCCGGGTACCAGAGCACGGTGCTGGAGGCCGGGGAGCTGGCGAAGGAACTTCGGGTGGCGTTGGGGGTCCAGGGAGCTGCTTCCGCGCCGCCCAATCGGTGGAAGTCGTGGACGTGGGGCGAGTCGAGGCAGGTGTGCTTCACGCCGCGGTCGTCGCGGGTGGTGGATTTCGCGGTGCCTGGGGCGGCTTTCACGGCGACGTCGTACACGCTGACGCGGACCGCTGGTGGGCGGGAGAAGGCCGAAGTGACGGTGCGGGTGGGGGCTCGGCCGGGTGCTCCCGCGCCGGCGCCGGGGGCGGCGATCCCGCTGCACGGGCGGCACGGCGCCGCGGTCCGGCAGACGCTCCCCCTGGCGCTGGACAGCTGAGACGACAAGCGCCCCAATGTGGCCTTCGGTGCGTCTGACGCAACCAAGGCGGCCTTCGGTGCGTCTGACGCAACCAAGGCCGCCTTGGGGCGCTTGAGGCTCAGCCGCGGACGGCCTCGTAGACCCCCGCGATCATGCCCACGAACGGCACCAGCGAAAGCAGCACCAAGAACTCCGAGACGTCCAAAAGCCTCGACCAGTAAGGCGAACGCAGCCCGCGCGCGACCCGCGTCGCGTACACCAGGCACACCACCGCCGCCAAGACGACCGCGCAGCCCGCCGCGAACACCACCGTGCGGTTGCCCGATGCCACCAGCCACACCCCGGCGCACACCAGCGAAAGAACGCCGAAGCCCACCAGGACCAGGCGCTGGACGCGGCCCGCGTACGACCGGGATCGCAGGATCCACGCCACGCCGAGCAGGGCCGCCAGGCCCGCGTCCCATGGGCCGGCCGTCGACAGCACGACCGACGCCGCCAGCACCACCAGGCCCAGGCCCACCAGCAGCCCCGTCAGCACTGCCTGCGCCCGGGACGTGCGGCCGATCATCTCCGTCCCCACCGACGGCTGCTCGTCCGCGCGGAACGCCGCCATGTCGTCCGGCACCCGTGGCAGCGGCAGCCGGGCCAGGCGCAGCGACAGCATCGGGGCCACCGCCGCCAACGCCGTGCACAGCACCGCGACCACCGCCGCCGCCGACACCGGCTTGACGCCCGCCAGCAGCACCACACCCGTCGTGATCGCGCCGAACCCCGCCGCGCTCGTGATCGCCACGAACCACGGCAGCCGGTCGGCCACCGAGACCGCCGCCAGGACGCCGTACACCGTCACCGCCGCGAACCCCGCCGCCAGCGGAGCCGCCGACAGCGAGAACAGCGGATGCGGTGGCAGGACGGACATCCCGGCCAGCAATGCGACGCCGACGCCGGCCACCGCGCCGGCCGCGCCGGCCTCGGCGTCTCCGTACGCCCGGCTCAGCGCGCCGCCGCCGAGGAGCAGCACCAGCGCCAGCAGCCCGGTCCCGATCGGCGCCAGGACGCTGCCGGACGCCGCGGCCTGCACCAGCAACCCGCCGGCCAGCAGCAGCACCACCGCGGCCACCAGCCCGGATCGCCGCGCGACCGACGGGCCCCAGCCGCCGGCGGAATCGGCGACGCCGGCGATCGAGTCGATGACGTCGTCGAACAGCAGCGGACCCCGCGGGCGTTCCCGCGGGGTCAGGTGGAGCACTTCGCCGTCCCGGATCTGGGCTGCGGCCACGCTCAGGCCGAGGGCCAGTGGCGCGCCGCCGAGCCGGGAAAGCACCCAGCCCGGATGCTCGGCCGACGCCTGCCCGGCCGCGCCGGCCAGCCGCACCAGCTGCGGCACCAGCTCGGCGAACGTCGACTGCTGCGGCAGCGCGACGTCCACCCGGGCCCTCGGCGTCACCACCGTGACCCGGCGCGTCGTCCCCGTGAGAGCCGCGGCGGTCATCAGACGTTCTTCGCGGCCGAGATCACCGGGGCGAACTTGGCGTTCGACGCCTCGGCGAGCTTCTGCAGCCCGGCGTTCACCGCCTCGAGGACGATCTCCGAGAGGTTGCGGGCGTCGTACTCGCGGATCGCGCGGGGGTCGATGTCGAGCGAGGTGAAGCGCCCGTCGCCGCGGAGGGTGACGGTGACCTCGTTCTGCCGCGAGTGCGCTTTGACCTCCATCGCCTCGACCGTGCGCTGGATCCGCTGGACCTCTTCGGTCTGCTTGCGCACCTGTGCGAGCAGCTCGTCCATGTCCGGCACCGCGTACGGATCGGTCACTGTTGCATCCCTTCGTGCTGGCGGACGCGGACACTGCCCACGAACCGCTGGAAACCGGGTGAGAGCCGCCGCGCGGTCGCGGTCGCGGCCGTGCAGGCGAGCTCGAGCACCAGCCGGTCCGCCGGCGCGGGGCCGGGAACCGTCAGGTGCACCTGGGTCTGGATCAGCTCTTCGCCTTCGCCGGTGCGCAGGCGCAGCAGCTGCATGACGCCGGGCGCGACCGGGGCGCCGACGTCGCGGCGGCTCAGTATTTCCAGGCCGGCCAGCGTGCGCGAAAGGCGTTCGACAGCTTCGGCGGCGATGGCGTCGATCGACGCCTCGTCCGGCCGCTGCTGCACGCTCACCGTGATGTTCGGGACGAACTCGCCCGGCGAAGCGTCGTGCACGGCGACGAACACCGCGCCCGACTCGCCCGGGTC
Organism: Amycolatopsis sp. NPDC051061; assembly: GCF_040682935.1. Lineage (NCBI taxonomy): Bacteria > Bacillati > Actinomycetota > Actinomycetes > Pseudonocardiales > Pseudonocardiaceae > Amycolatopsis > Amycolatopsis sp. NPDC051061. The sequence continues at coordinate 18,749 of NZ_JBFBBZ010000022.1, read as the reverse complement.
GACGGCCGTCCAGCCGTCCGGGATGACGAAGTCCAGGGGAAGGGTCATCGCAGCCCCACGGAGGAAACGGCGTCGTCCCAAGCGGATCCGACGGCGGTGGCGGCGTCGTCGGCCGCGGTGCCGACGTAGTCCGCGGCCGCGCCGCCGTACTCGGTGATGGTGTGGCCGAGCTTCGGCAGGTCGATGTCGATCTTCGCGCCGACGCCGAGCCCGAGGCCGAGCGCGGCGCCCGCCTTGAAGTTGACCTTGACGTGCCCGGCGTCGTAGACGGCCTGGGCGTCCAGCTGCGCGCCGAGGCCGTACTGCAGCGTCCCGTTCGCGCCGACGCCGACGCCCGCGACGTCCGCGGCGACCTCGCCCTCGACCTTCCCGCCGACGAAGGCGTTCGCGTGCGCGCCGACGCCGTGCGCGCCGATCGTGCCGGACGCGCTCGCCTCGCCACCGGCGAAGACCGTGCCCTTGGCGTGCGCTTCGGCTACGCCCCACTCGCCCTTGGCTTCGAGCTCTTCCTTCACGGCGGCCAGCTCGGTGTGCCCGGACGCGCCGACGTCCCAGCCCTTCGACGTGATCTTCCCGTCGTACTCCGGGGTGAGCCCGTCCTGCTCGTGCTGGAACTTGTAGTACGTGATCTCGGTGTTGCGGCCGAGCTTGTCCTTGAGACCCTCGGCTTCCGGCCGCCCGAACGGCGTGTCCGCCTTCTTCGGCGCGCGCGTGCCTTCGAGGCCGTCCCAGGTGAGCTTCTTCCAGCCCGAGTTCTTGAACCACGACGGCGCGGTCCGCGGCCGCTTCCGGCCGTCGAGCGGTTCGCCGTTGAGCCAGTGCAGCGGGCCGCGCGCCCACTTGCCCAGCTCGTGCTCGAGCCGGCCGACGCCCTCGGGCGGGAACAGCTCGGCGAGCGCGTCGGAGAACTCGTCGACGACCTGGCGGGCGGCCTGGACGCTCTGCTCCCCCAGCTGCCGCGCGGCCTGGATGAACGCGCCGACCGAGCCGGCGTTCACCGCGCGCGCCTGCGCGGTCAGCTGCTGGGCGTACTGGTCGAACTGCGCGATGACGGAGTCGACCGCGGCCTTCGCCGACTGCACCAGCTGAGCGGCCGTCGAGAGCCGTTTCGCCTGGTCGTCGAGCTTCGTGGCGGCGTCGGTCAGCTCTTCGCCCAGTTTCCCGGCCGCGGTCGCGAACGCCGTGTAGGCGTCGCCGTCCCAGTCCGCGTGCAGGGTTTTCGCGGACTCGTCGATTTCGCGAGCCTTGCCCGACACCGTCGAGGCCTGGGTGGCGACCCGCTGCGACGCGGCGCTCAGCGCTCCGGGGTCACCGGTGACCCGTCTCCGGCACTCGACCAGGACCTGCCGGTACCCGGACAGGATGGAGCTGACCACCCCCGACGCGTCGACCACCCCCGCGGCCACGGGCTAGTTCCCCGCCGCGTCGTAGCCGACGTGCTGGCTGAAGTGCTTGCCGTCGAAGTCCAGGTCGATGTCGAGGTCGAAGTCCTGGCCACCCGGAGCCTCCACAGTGGACTCCCCGGTGGTGAGGTTCGTGTGGATGACGACCTCGTCGGCACCCCCGGCCGAAGGCGCGGGGACGGGAGCCGGGGTGGTAGGAACCGATCCGGTACCCGGCGCCGTCGAAGAGTGGTCGACCGGGATCCAGCTGTTCGAGGGGTCCAGCGGGGTCCCGCCGGCAGTCACCGGCACGGTGGCACCACCCGCTCCCGTGCCGGTGCTGGAACCGCCGGTGGCGAGCGCGGGCGGGGTGTAGTCGGTGAACGACGGCTGCTGCGGGATCCCCCCGCCGCTCCCGCCCGCCACCGCCTGCTGCCCCGCCGGGCTTGCCACCGACGGCGGGGCCTGCGGCGCCGTGACCGGGGTGTTCCCGATCGACGGCGTCGTCGCGCCCGAGCTGCCGGAGTCGTGGTGGAAGAGCTTCTCGATCTCGCCGATGACCTGCGCGAGCTGCGTGATCTGCTGGGCGAGGTCGACCGCGCCCAGTGCCTTGAGCAGCGCGCCGATCGCGGTGATGAACGCCCGCAGAGACGCGCTCGTCGCGGTCGACAAAGCGACCGCCGCGCCGTAGGTCCACGGGTTCGACATCAGCGAGGCGACCGTCGGGTTCACCGCGGCCACCACCGAGCGGTAGGCCTGCTGCGCCGTCTTGATCAGCGTGCCGGAGATGCCGAGCAGCTCGGCGCCCTTCTGGACGACGGTGATGATCGTCTCGAGCTGCTTCAGGGAGTCACCGATCTTCTTCAGCGCCGACTCGCTCGCCGCGCCCGACCAGATCTTGCCGAGCTGGTCGGCGGCCTTGGTGAGCTCGGTGTACATGCTCAGGAACTGCTCGGCCTTCTTGACCAGGTCGACTACGTGGTGCGCGATCTGCTCCGGCTGGCCGGTGACGATCTGCGGCAGGATGGTGATCGGCCCGCCCGAGGACGCGGTCGCGTCCATCGCGCTGGAGTTCGGGAAAGTCAGCATCGGACCTCACAAAGGTTCTGTAGTGCCAGACAGGACGATCAGGCGACGACGGAGGCGGGCCGGTAGACGCTGACCTTCGCCAGCCCGCCGATGCGGGCGTCGAGGAGCCCGTGGTTGTAGAGGCGGCCGCCGTCGCCGGCGACGCCGATGACCGGCTGGCGGTCGGAGAACAGCAGCGGCTCGACGACCACGACGTCCCCGCTCTGCACGCCGCCGGGCACGTCGGAGAAAGTGCGCGCGGTGCCCGCGTAGACCTCGATGAGCCCGACGCGCGCCTGGTTGTCGGCGTCGCCGGCCAGCCAGTCGTTGAAGTCGGCGACACCGTGGAAGCGCGTGTCGGTGATCGGGTGGTCCCCGAGCCGGCCGAGCTGCGCGTCCCCCAGGTAGCGCAGCACGTTCCCGACCGAGGACGGCTCGCCGTGGGCGCCCGCGCTGTCGTTGATCGCCAGGGTGGCGAGCTCGGAAGCGTGCGAACTCCCCCAGATCGACGACGTGGGCGTCGAGGACCCGTCGTGCCCTCCGCCGTAGCCGGCGGCCGCGGCCCGGTCCGCCGCCTGGTAGGCGTCGGCACTGGCCTTGACCAGCCCGTTGACCTGCTGCAGCAGCTGCAGGAGCGTGCGGACGGCGGTGACCTGGCTGGAGTGCAGGGCGGCGTTCGCGGCGGCGACCGCGCTGCCGAAGCCCGCGAACGACATCGGCTGCACGACGAGCCGCTCGAGGTCGGCCACGGCGTTGATGCCGTGGGCGATGATGCCGCCGACGTTCCCGACGGACGAGCGCATCGCCTCGGGCTCAGCCCGGTACTCGCCGGCCATGGCTCTCCTTCCGCGGGTGGCTGCTCGGCAGAGCGTAAGTTCGGCCCCGGAAGCGGGCGGACGGCAAAAGTACCCACCGCGACGGGTCGGCAAGTGGCCAAAATACCGGTGAGAGCCACCCCGATCTGCTGGAGCCTTACTACATGAGCCTCTCGCCCGAGCGCCCGACCGAGATCGTGCTGCAGTCGCCGCCGATGCTCCCGAAGAGCTCGTCCGGCGGGATGATGCAGCTGATGATGTTCCTGCCGATGATGCTCGGCATGGGCGCGATGTCGTTCGTCTACATCGGACGCGACGGCGGGGTGATGACCTACATCTTCGGCGCGCTGTTCCTCTGCGCCATGGGCGGCATGGTCGTGATGTCGCTGGGCCGCGGCGGCATGGCGAAGAAGGCGCAGATCAACGACGAGCGCCGCGACTACCAGCGCTACCTCTCCGGCCTGCGGGCCCAGGTCCGGGACATCGCCGACGGCCAGCGCGCCGCGATGGTCGCCGTCCAGCCCGACCCCGCCGATCTCTGGGCCTACGTCGAAAGCGGGAAGCTGTGGGACCGGCGGCGCACCGGCGGCCAGTTCGCGCAGGTGCGCGCGGGCACCGGGCCGCAGCGCCTGGCGACGCCGCTGAAGGCGCCGCAGACCGTGCCCCTGGAGGACCTGGACCCGGTCTGCTCCACCAGCCTCAAGCACTTCATCCGCACGTACTCGACGGTCGACGACCTGCCGGTGGCCCTGTCGCTGCGGTCGTTCGCCGCGGTCACCGTGGCCGGGCGGCGGCCGGACGTGCTCGGCCTGGCACGGTCACTGCTGTGCCAGCTCGTCACCTTCCACTCCCCCTCGGACCTGCGGGTCGCGCTGTGCGTGCCTGCCGACCGGCAGCACGACTGGGAATGGGCGAAGTGGCTGCCGCACGCGACCGCGGCCGGCGCGGCCGACGCCGTCGGCTCCCGGCGCCTGGCCGCCGACTCGGCGGCCGGCCTGGCCGAGCTGCTCGGCGCGGACCTCGGCGAACGGCCCGCGTTCAGCCGGCGCGCGGCGGCCGAGCTCGACCTGCCGCACCTGGTGGTCGTCGTCGACGGCGGCAACGCCCACGGCGAGCCCCGGCTGATCGGCGAGGACGGCCGGCTCGGCGTCACGGTGCTCGAGATCGGGCAGGAGCACCCGCGGACGTACTCGACCGAGCGGCTGCTGAGCCTGCACACCGCGCCGGACTCCCTCGGCATGGTCGTCGGCGACGCCACCGAGCAGCGGCTCGGGTTCCTCGGCCGCCCGGACACCCTCGACCGCGGCGCCGCGGAGGCCCTGGCCCGCATGTTCACCCCGCTGCACACCCCGGCCGCCGTCGTCGGCGACAAGCCGATGTCGGCGACGTTCGGGCTGTCCGGGCTGCTCGGCATCGGCGACCCGCGCGACACCGACACCACCGTGACGTGGGCGCCGCGCGCGGCGCGTGACCGGCTGCGGATCCCGCTGGGCGTCAACCCGGAGGGCCGGCCGGTGGAGCTGGACCTCAAGGAGTCGGCCGAGGGCGGGATGGGCCCGCACGGCCTGGTCATCGGCGCGACCGGGTCCGGCAAGAGCGAGCTGCTGCGGACGCTGGTGACGGCGCTGGCGGTGATGCACTCGTCGGAGACGCTGAACCTGGCGCTGATCGACTTCAAGGGCGGCGCGACCTTCGCCGGGATGACCGGGCTGCCGCACACCTGCGCCGTCATCACGAACCTGTCCGACGACCTCGCGCTGGTCGACCGCATGGCCGACGCGCTCAACGGCGAGCTGCTGCGGCGCCAGGAGCTGCTGCACGCGGCCGGGAACTACGCGTCGGTGCGCGACTACGAGAAGGCGCGCGCGGACGGCGTCGCGCTCGACCCGCTGCCGTCGCTGCTGGTCATCATCGACGAGTTCAGCGAGCTGCTGTCCGCCCGGCCGGAGTTCATCGACCTGTTCGTCGCGATCGGCCGGCTCGGGCGCTCGCTGGGGATCCATTTGCTGCTGGCGTCGCAGCGGCTCGAAGAGGGCCGGCTGCGCGGGCTCGACTCCCACCTGTCGTACCGGATCGGCCTGCGGACGTTCTCGGCGTCGGAAAGCCGGACCGTGCTGGGTGTCGCCGACGCCTACCACCTGCCGCCGGTGCCGGGGTCGGCGTACCTGAAGTCCGACACCGAGACGCTCATCCGGCTCAAGGCCGCGTACGTCTCCGGGGAACTGCCGCCGCGCAGCACGGTCGTGCGCGAAGACGGGCAGGAGCTCGGCGTGCTGCCGTTTTCCCTGGCCCCGGTGGAGATCCCGGTGACGACCGAGATCTCCGAGGCCCCGGCCGCCGACGGCACCGGCGAAACGATCATCCACGCGATGCTGTCGCGCCTGGAGGGCCGCGGGCCGGCCGCGCACCAGATCTGGCTGCCGCCGCTGAACGAACCGCCGACGCTGGAACAGCTCCTGCCGCCGCTGGGCGAGGACGCCGCGCGCGGCCTGTCCCCGCTCGGCTGGGGCGGCAACGGGAAGCTGACGATCCCGGTCGCGCTGGTGGACAAGCCGTTCGAGCAGCGCCGGGACATGCTGTGGGCCGACTTCTCCGGCGCGGGCGGGCACGCGCTGATCGTCGGCGCCCCGCAGACCGGCAAGTCGACGCTGATGAAGGACATCGCGGGCATGCTCGCGCTGACCCACACCCCGGCCGAGGTGCAGCTGTTCGTGCTGGACATGGGCGGTGGCGCGCTGGCCCCGATCGCCGGGCTGCCGCACACCTCCGGCTACGCCACCCGCCGCGACGCGCAGCGCTGCCGCCGGGTCGTCGCCGAGCTGACGACGCTGCTGGAGGAGCGCGAGGAGTTCTTCGCCGCCCACGGGATCGAGTCGATCACGACGTTCCGCCGGCGGCGGGCGGAGTTCACCGAGAGCACCGACGGGCGCGAGTTCGGCGACGTCTTCCTGTTCGTGGACAACTGGACCACGATCCGGCAGGAGTACGAGCAGCTGGAGGAGCAGATCACCGGGCTGGCCGCGCGCGGGCTCGGGTTCGGCATCCACGTGATCGTCTCGCTCAACCAGTGGATCGGCGTCCGCGCGCAGCTGCGCGACGCGATCGGCACGCGCTTCGAGCTGCGCCTCGGCGACCCGATGGACTCCTCCATCGACCGCAAGGTCGCGGTGAACGTCCCCGCCGACCGGCCCGGGCGCGGCATCACGGCGGAGAAGCTGCACTTCCTCGCGGCGCTCCCCCGCATCGACGGCGACCAGCGCCCCGAGACGGTCGGCGCGGGCGGCGTCGACCTCGTGCGCCGGATTTCGGAAGCCTGGAAGGGACCGCGCGCGCCGCAGGTCCGGCTGCTGCCGCCGGAGGTGCCCCTGGACACGCTGCCGGCGGCCCCCGGGAAGCAGGTCACGCTGGGCATCGCGGAGTCGACGTTGCGGCCCGTGTACCTGGACTTCGCGGCCGACCCACACTTCGTGGCCTTCGGCGACGTCGAGTCCGGCAAGAGCTCACTGCTGCGTGCGCTGGCGCACGGCATCACGTCGGCCTACCCCCCGGACGAGGCGGCGATCATCGTCGCGGACTACCGCCGCGGCCTGCTCGGCGCGGTGCCGGAGCCGCACCTGCTCGGCTACGCGGGCGCCGAGGGCAAGCTGACGGAGCTGATCACCGAGTGCGCGACGGCGATGCGCAACCGGCTGCCGGGCCCGTCGGTGACGCCGGAGCAGCTGCGCAACCGTTCGTGGTGGCGCGGGCCGGAGCTGTTCGTGCTGGTGGACGACTACGAGCTGGTGGCGACGGTGGGGCGCAACCCGTTGCAGCCGCTGCTGGAGTTCCTGCCGCAGGCGCGGGACATCGGCTTGCACGTGATCATCGTCCGCGGATCCGGTGGGGCCGGGCGGGCGTTGTTCGAGCCGGTGCTGCAGCGGCTGCGGGAGCTGGGCTCCCCCGGGCTGATCATGTCGGGGACGAAGGACGAAGGGGCGCTGCTGGCCGACGTCAAGCCGTCGCCGCAGCCGCCGGGCCGGGGGACGCTCGTGTCCCGGCGGCACGGGACGGGCTTGGTCCAGGTGGCTTGGACCAAGCCGGCGGAGTCGTAAGCCAAAGAATTGCGAGTACGCCGAAAGGCGGTACGTGAAGCGAACAATTCGCCCCTCTTCGCGGTCGCCGATGCGACAGGCTTCCACACACTAACCAAACAGACCGTTGATCCGGAATGTGAGCTACCTCACCGCGCCTTTCGGTAATACTCCGCACCCGTCGCCGATGGGATCACCGGGACCTGGCCCACACCTTGCGACCACCGTCACGACGGTTGCGACGTTCGGCGTATGGACAGGTCGGGCGGGATCGACTAGGGGAGGGAAAGCCGGTCCGAGGGGAACCGGTCGTCGAACGAGCACGTCTTCACACCATTCCACCGAACGCGCCATTTTCCGGTGAGCGGCACCACGCTCACCGGTTCGTCACGCGCCGGAAAACCACCATTTCCGCACGATCGGAATTCACCGAGGGGGAATCGATGCCACGCGCACTCCGCAAGGCCGGTGCGGCGTTCGCCGTCTTGGCCGCCGCGGGCCTGCTCACCGCCACACCCGCCCAAGCCCTCACCGGCGGCACGCCGGCCGCCCAGGGCAGTTACGCCTTCACCGCGCAGATCAGCGGGGCCCACGGCTGCACCGGCGCGCTGGTCGCCCCGCAGTGGGTGCTGACCGCCGCCGCCTGCTTCGGGCCGGCGCCGCTGCCCGCCGGGCCGCCCGCCACGCCCTACTCGGCCACCGTCGGGCGCGCCGACCTCACCGGGACCGCCGGGCACACCGTCAAGATCACCACCCTCGTGCCCGCCGCCGACCGCGACGCCGTGCTGGCCAAGCTGGCCCTGCCGATCGTCGACGTCGCACCGGTGCCGCTGGCCACCCGCGCCCCGGCCGCCGGGGACGTCCTGCGGATCGGCGGCTACGGCCGCACCGCGGACACCTGGGTGCCGGACCGGCTGAGCACGGCGACGTTCACCGTGAACGGCGTCAACGGCTCCGCCCTCGACGTCACCGCGACGACCGGGGACGCCACCACCTGCCTCGGCGACGCCGGCGGCCCGGCGCTGCGGGAGACCGGGACGCAGGTCGAACTCGCCGCGATCACCACCCGCTCGTGGCAGCACGGCTGCCTCACCTCCACCGAAACCCGCCAGGGCACCACGGAGACCCGGGTCGACGACCTCGGCGCGTGGGTGCGCCAGGTGACCGCGCCGGTCGCCGCGACGATCGTCGGCAAGGCGAGCGGGCAGTGCCTGGACCAGGACTGGTCCGGCGGCCAGGAGCACCCCACGCTCAACGCCTGGCAGTGCTGGACCACCAACGAGACCAACCAGCAGTGGAAGGTCACCTGGGTCTCCGGCGACAGCGTCTCGATCGTCAACGCCCGTTCGGGCAAGTGCCTCGACCAGGACTACACCGGCCAGCAGCCGCACCCCACGGTCAACGCCTGGCAGTGCTTCACGCCGCTGGAGGCCAACCAGGTCTGGACCGTCCGGCCGCACTACGAAGACGGCACCGTGACGCTGGTCAACCAGCGCAGCGGCCAGTGCCTGGACCAGGACTACACCGGCCAGCAGCCGCACCCCGCCGTCAACGCCTGGCAGTGCTGGAACCCGGCCACCGCCAACCAGCGCTGGCTCCTCAACTAGCTCCGAACCCCGCCGGCCGGAACCGGTCCGCCGGCACGCACGAGAAGGACGAACACCATGCAGCTCACCAAAAAGCTCGCCGTCGCGGCCGCCGTCGCGATCGGGCTCGCCACCGCCGGCGTCTGGACGGCCTCCGCGGCGTCGAACGCCACCCAGGCCGACGACACCCAGCCCTCGCTCGTCGAGGACTACACCTACCCCGGCGCGGCCCAGATCCTGGCGCAGTACAACGTCACCCTGATCTCCGGCGACGGCCACATCATCTTCGCCGACTGCGCGACCCCGCCGGTCGAGAACGTGAGCGTGATGCAGGTCCGCTCCACCGAGAACGTCGGCACCAACGGTCTCGTCTGCTTCAAGGTGCTCTCCCCGACCGGGCACCTGGAGCTGCGCATCCCCGCCGTCTACGAGATCCGCGGCGACGGCCGGACCAGCGGCGCCGGGCACAAGGTGAAGGCCGAGGTCACCACCGACGCGGGCGCGCACTCGACCGTGGACGTCAACCCGAGCGGCAGCACCCAGGTCGGCATCGGCGCCAACCCGAACAACGCGCCGACCACCCTCCTCCAGCTGACCGTCGCACCCTGACCGGCGAGGCGAACCCCATGCGCACACCCAGGATCGCCGTCCTGTCCGCCGGCGTGCTCGCCGGCGGACTGCTGGCCGCCACCCCCGCCGTCGCCGTGTCCGGCGGCGCGGCGGTGCCGGCCGGCACCCACCCGTTCCTCGCCCGGATCACCACGGCGACGAAGGCGTGCTCCGGCGCGCTGATCGACCCGTCGTGGCTGCTCACCTCGGCGACCTGCCTGACCGCGACCGAGTCCGGCGCGTCGGGCGAGGCCGCCACCATCGCGGTCGGCGAAGCTTTCACGACGACGGTGGCCAAGGTCGTCCGCAACGCGGGACGCGACGTCGTCCTCGCGAAGCTGGCGGCCCCGGCGACCGACGGCACGCCGCTGGCCGTGTCCACCACCGCACCGCAGGCCGGGGAAACCCTGCAGGTGGCCGGGTTCGGCCGCACCGCGACCGACTGGGTGCCCGCGCGGCCGCGCGTCGCGCCGTTCACCGTCGGCGCCGTCACCGGTGCGTCGGTGGCGGTTTCGTCGGCCGACGGCGTGGACACCTGCAAGGGCGACGCCGGCGGCCCGGCCTTCCGCGTGAGCGGCGGGACCGCCCAGCTCGTGGCGCTCAGCAGCACCTCGTGGCAGCACGGCTGCCTCGACGTCACCGAAACCCGCCAAGGCAGCACTGAAACCCGCGTCGACGACCTCGCCACCTGGATCCACCAGCACATCGTGCCGACGCCGGTGTCGTGCTCCGCCGCGGCGATCTGGACCGCCCGCCCCGACGGCAGCCTCTGGCGCTACGTCCACTCCTCCGTCGCCGACGGCGGGCTGACCTGGACGACCCCGAGCGCCCCGATCGGCTCCGGCTGGACCGGCCGGACGCTGGCCGGCAAGGGCGGCGTGATCTGGGACGTCCACCGCAACAACAGCGCGGCCGACCCGAACCCGAGCGGCACGCTCAAGCGCTGGGTGTACTCGACCAGCGCCGGCTGGAGCGGCGGGAACGAAGTGGGCAGCGGCTGGGCGCGCTACCTCACACCCGAATACGCGAACCGGATCACCGTCGACCAGCAGAACCGCATCTTCATGATCGACGACCAGAACCGGCTGAAGGTCTACGTCTGGGACGACGCCACGGGCTGGTGGGTCAACGGCGTCGGCGACGTCCTCGACACCGGCTGGGACCGGTTCGACTCGATCACCGCGGCCGGCGACGGCGTGCTGTACGCGCGGAAGCCGACCGGGGAGCTCTTCCGCTTCCAGTACGACTTCGCGACGTCGGCGTGGGTCGAGCGGAGCAAGCCCGTCGGCGTCGGCTGGCAGATGTTCAGCGAGATCTTCTCGCCGGGCGCCGACATCCTGTACGGCCGCGGCAGCAACGGGACCAGCCCCTGGACCGGCCAGCCCGGCCCGGTCCTGCGCTGGTACCGCCACTCGGACAACACCGACACCTGGGCCCCCTCGGGCCCGGACGGCCGGGGCGTCACCGTCGGCTCGGGCTGGAACACCGAGACCCACGTGACCGCCGCACCCGACTCCTGCAAACTCACCGGCTAGAACGGAAACGCATGCGCACGAACCCCCGAAGAACGGCGACGCTCTCGGCGGCGGTGATCGCGGCCGGCCTGCTGGCCGCGGTCCCCGCCGCCGCCGTCCCCGGCGGCACCGCCGCGAACGCCGGCTTCGCCGCCAAGATCACCACGGACGGCCGCGCCTGCAGCGGCGCGCTCGTCGAACCCGCACTCGTCCTCACCGCGGCGAGCTGCTTCCCCGAGAACCCGCCGGCCACCCCGGTCAGCGTCACGGTCGGCAGCCACGTCGCGAAGGTGACCGCGGTGCTCCCGCGCACCGATCGTGACGTCGCACTGGTCCGGCTCGACACGACGATCACCGACGTCACGCCGCTGAAGCTCGGCGCGGCCGAGGGCGTGCCGGGCACGTCGGAGCAGCTGACGCTCGCCGGCTGGGGCCGGACGGCGACCGACTGGGTGCCGAACGAGGTCCACAGCAGCACCTTCACGGTCGCGACGAGCAGCGTCACGACGCTGTCGCTGGCCGGCACGAACGACGCCTGCAAGGGCGACGCGGGCGCCCCGGTGGTCCGCGCGGACGGCACCCTCGCCGCGGTGGCGGGCAAGTCGTGGCAGCACGGCTGCTTCGGCGAGACCGAAACCCGCCAGGGCACCACCGCCGCCCGGGCCGACGACCTGAGCGGCTGGATCCGCGGCGAGGCGATCGTCGGCACGGCGAAGGCGGTCGGCCACGGCGTCACGCTGTCGTGGACCCCGGTGGCCGGCGCGGCGACGTACTCGATCTACGCCAGCCCCGACGGCTCCGCGGTCCCGGCGGCGGAACTGCTCGTCGGCACGACGACGGCGACGACGTTCCTGCACTCCGCCACCGCGCGGAAGACGTGGTCGTACCTCGTGGTCGCTTCCACGGGCGGGATGAGCGCGCCGTTCTCGGCGAAGACGGGCGCGCGGTCGCTGACGGACTTCACGGGTGACGGCAAGGCGGACATCGCCACCTTCACCCGCGGCACCGCCGGGGACGTCTTCGTGGCGGCTTCGGACGGCGGCAAGTTCACCGGCACGTCCCAGAAGTGGCACGACTTCTTCGGGATCGGCACCGAGATCCCGCTGAGCGGCGACTTCAACGGCGACGGGAAGGCCGACGTCGTCACCTTCGCCCGCGGCACGACCGGCGACGTCTTCGTCGCCCTCTCCGACGGCACGAAGTTCAGCGGCACGAGCACCATGTGGCACGACAACTTCGCCTTCAGCAACGAATTCCCGGCCGTCGGCGACTTCAACGGCGACGGCAAGGACGACATCGCCGTCTTCACCCGCGGCACCGCCGCCGACGTGTACGTCGCTCTCTCCGACGGCACCAAGTTCGTCGGCGACGCCGTGAAGTGGCACGACTTCTTCGGCCTCGGCGACGAACTCCCCACCGTCGGCGACTTCAACGGCGACGGGAAGGACGACATCGCCACCTTCGCCCGCGGCACGACCGGCGACGTCTTCGTCGCCCTCTCCGACGGCACCAGGTTCAGCGGCACCAGCACCATGTGGCACGACAACTTCGCCTTCAACGCGGAGGTCCCGGCGATCGGCGACTTCAACGGCGACGGCAAGGACGACATCGCCACATTCACCCGCGGCACCGCCGGCGACGTCTACGTGGCGCTCTCCGACGGCACCGAGTTCGTCGGCGACGCCGTGAAGTGGCACGAGTTCTTCGGGATCGGCGACGAGGTCCCCGCCGTCGGCGACTTCACCGGCGACGGCAAGGACGACCTGGGGCTCTTCAAACGCGGCAGCACGTCCGACGTGCTCGTGGCCGTCTCCGACGGGGCCAAGTTCGGCACCGGCACCGTCTGGCACGACTTCTTCGGGCTCGGCAGCGAAGTGCAGCTGCCCCGGGCGATCACGGTCGGGTAGCAGGCTTTCGTGCCCCGCGGCGCTCGCCGTGGGGCACGAAAGTTACCGACTTCGGTAGGTTCCGCGAATCCTTCACGGCTCTTAGCTTGAGCTGGTCGTCCCGTTCGGGACGAATATCCGGATCACCCGGGCCGAAGGGCATTTTCATGCGAATGTCGAGGGCTGTTGCCGCGGTGGGTGCCGCCGCCGCGGCGCTGAGCTTGGTCTCAGCAGGGGTTGCGGACGCCCAGCAGGACATCATCGGCGGGAGCACCGTCTCCTCCGCGCCGTGGGGCGCCCAGATCTACTGGAACAACGTGACGACGTACGGCGGTTTCGAGTGCTCGGGGACGATCATCGCCCCGCAGTGGGTGCTCACCGCGCGGCACTGCCTGAACTCGCCGGGCATGCACGTCAAGGTCGGCAACGTGACGCTCCAGCAGGGCACGAACGCGAACGTCGACCAGCAGAAGGCCTCGCCCAACGGCGACATCGCGCTGCTGCACCTGACAACCGCGGTGAACACGACCTTCATGAAGCTCGGCACCGGGAACCCGCCGACCGGGTCTACCAACCAGATCTACGGCTGGGGCCGCACCCAGGGCACCAGCCCGCCGTCGAGCACCCTCAAGACCGCCAACGTGCGCGTGACGGGCACCAGCACGGACACGTTCGGCGGCCGGGCGATCGCCAGCCAGGGCGTCAACGGCTCGGCGTGGCACGGCGACTCGGGCGGGCCGCAGCTCTACAACGGCACGCAGGTCGGGGTGTGCTCCACGGGCAACAACTCCGGTTCGAACCCGCAGGGCACGCAGAACTACGCGAGCATCGCGTCGAGCCGCAGCTGGATCCAGACCACGGCCGGCGTCTGATCCCTGCCGCGGTAGTCCGTGAAGGCCTCCTTCCCGGCCATAAGAGCCGGTAAGGAGGCCTTCACGGCTTTCGCCGGGCATACTCCGCGCCATGAAGTTCCGCACCACGGTCCTGCTCGGCGGCAAGACGGCGACCGGCCTGCCGGTCCCGGACGACGTCGTCGAGGCGCTCGGCGCCGGCAAGAAGCCCGCGGTCACCGTGACCCTCGGCGGGCACACGTACCGCTCGACGATCGCGAGCCGCGGCGGGCAGTACCTGCTGCCGCTCAGCGGCGAGAACCGCGAGAAGGCCGGAGTCGCCGCGGGCGACGACGTCGAGGTCGAGGTCGCCCTCGACCCGGCCCCGCGCGAGCTGGAGATCCCGCCGGACCTGGCCGAGGCGCTCGCGGCCGACGACGAAGCCCGGACCCGGTTCGAAAGCCTGTCCTACAGCGCGAAACAGCGGTTCGTGCTGCCGATCGGCCAGGCGAAGACCGAGGAAACCCGGCAGCGGCGCGTCGCCAAGGTGATCACCGACCTGCGCGCCGGGAAGTGATGGACGCCGGCACGGTCCTGCGCGTGCTCGACTCCGTGAAGCCGGCCGAGGTCTGGGTGGCCGGCGGCTGGGGCATCGACGCCCGGCTGGGCCGCCGGACGCGCGAACACCGCGATCTGGACTTGCTGCACCGCCTCGAGGAAGAGCCCGCGGTCCTCGCGGCGCTGAGCCGCCTCGGCTACCGGGAAACCCTCGATCTGCGCCCGGTCCGGTTCGTCCTCTCCGACGGCGAAACCGAGCTGGACCTGCACCCGCTGGTCTTCGCCGAAGACGGTTCAGCCATCCAGCAGGCCGACGACGAGGGCGCGACTTTCCCCTACCCGGCAAGCTGTTTCGTCACCGGGCACGTCGGCGGCGTCGAGGTGGCGTGCGTGTCGGTCGCCCAGCAGGTCTTCTTCCACCAGGGGTACCCACCCACCGGCCGCGACCTCGCGGACATGCGCCACCTCCGCGAGGCCTTCGGGGTCCGCACCCACTTCTAGTCCACAACGGACGCCCGCAGCGCCGCCTTGTCCGGCTTCCCCGACGGCGCGATCGGCACCGCGCCGACGAAGCTGAACCGCGCCGGCACCGCCGCCTCCCCCAGCTCGGCCGCCACCGCCTTGCGCACCGCGTCGAGGTTCGGCTCGCGGCCCGGCATCGGCACCACGAACGCGTGCGCCGCCTCGCCCGTCCGCTCGTCCGGCACCGAAACCACGTACGCCTGGTCGACGTCCGGGTGTGCCGCGATCGCCCGCTCGATCGGGCCGGTGTAGTGGATGACGGCGTTGACGATCACGACGTCGCGCGCCCGGCCGGACAGGTGCAGGTACCCGGCGGCGTCCAGGGAACCGAGGTCCTGCGTGCGCACCCAGCCCTCGCGCAGCACGTCGGCGGTGGTGCCCTCGTCGCGCCAGTACCCGGCCAGCGCCGACGGCGTCCGGACCCAGACCTCGCCCTCCGAGCCGGTCGGCAGCGGCGTGCCCGCGGCGTCGCGGACCTCGATTTCGACGGTGTCGCAAGCCTGTCCGACGGACCCGGCGCCTTCGCCGGCGCCGCAGATCGTCAGCATCCCGGTCTCGGTCTGCCCGTACGCGTGGTGCATCGCGGGCCCGATCAGCTCGAGGGCCTCGGCCAGCTTGTGCGGCGGCACGGGCGAGCCGGCCACGACCAGCGTCCGCAGGCCGCTCAGGTCGACGTCCTCGGTGCGCAGCACGTCCAGGACCTGGTGCAGGCGCGGCACGGTCATCAGCGCCGCGGTGATCCGCAGCCGCGGCAGCACCCACGGGAAGTCCGGCAGTTCCGCCGGGACCACCGCGGTCCCGCCGGCGAGCAGGCACACGCCCAGCTGCTCCAGCATCACCGCGCTGGAGAGCGTGCCGAACAGGAGGAACCGCCTGAACCCGGCGCCGAGCCGCTCGTGGGCCGAGCCGGGCACCGGCGCCCGCCACACCCGGCCTTCGGTCAGGGCGCGGTAGCTGTAGGCGACGCCCTTCGGCATACCGGTGCTGCCGCTGGTGTAGACGACCGTCGCGATGTCGTCCAAGCGTCCTTGCGGCACCGGCTCTTCGCAGGTGGCCAGCAGCTCGGGCCCGACCCGCAGGATCGGCAGGCCGGCGACGGTGCCGAGCAGCTCCGGCGTCTCGGACGCCGCGTCGACGACCAGCGCGCCGACGTCGGCCACGACGTGGCGCAGCTGTGGCACGGGCAGACCGGGCCGCACCCCGACGACCCGGCAGCCGAGCACCTGCGCGGCGACGATCGCGGCGAACCCCTCCGGCGTGACGGCGGTGGCGATGCCGACGCCGTCACCCGGCCCCAGCCCGGCCGCCCGCAGGCCCGCGGTGAACCGGCCGACCAGCTCCCGCAGCTCGCGCCGCGACGTGACGTGCGAGCCGTGTTCGAACGCGGGAACCTCCGGGGCGCGCCCCAGCTCGTCCAGCAGTGCCTGCGGGTGGACCATCTCGACCGCCTCTCGCCCGGGGTGTCCGGGTCTACCGGGCGGATCTCAGAATTTCGGCAGAATCGCGCTGACCAGCGGTTTTCCGTGTTTACCACGGCAGACGGGCGGCCGGGGTCACCCCTGTGGGTATAAGTGCCGTCAGCGCGACCGGCAGTTGTGCCGTTTGACCGCACCAGCCTCTTTCCTAGCGTGACATTCACACCGCGCGGACCACCGCGCCAGGGGAATTCGCTTCAGGAAGGAGGTGGCCCGTCGATGTCCAGTCCGGGATTCCAGGCAGATTCCGCTGCTATGACGCGCGCCGTCCAGGGTTTCGAGGAAACCGCGACGAACGCCAAGTCCACGATGGCCAGCTTGGAGTCCGAGCTGACCGAGGCGCTCCGCAACTACAAGGGTGACCAGGCCGTCGCGTTCTGGGACCTGCAGCGCCGGCTCCAAGAGAAGATGACGGTGGCCGTGAAGGAGCTCGACACCATGTCGCAGCTCGTCCACACCAGCCATCAGAACTACGGCCGCGGCGACGCCGACGTCCACCAGAGCTTCCAAGGGGTCGGCAACTCCCTCGAGGGCTCGGGCGTGATCCCCCGCCTCAACCCCTGACCCGAGAGGACGTACCGATGGCCGACGTCGTCGAAATCAACTTCGCCGCGCTGCAGCACAGCTCGGCGTCCCTGGCCGCCAAGGCCAAGGCACTCACCTCGCAGCTGGAGCAGCTGCACCAGAACCTCCAGCCGATCACCGCGACCTGGTACGCCTCCGGCAGCTCCGCCGGTGACGCGGCCCGCCAGTCGGAGACCCGGCTGCGCCAGGCCACCGCGGACATCGTCGCCATCATCGCCCAGTTCGGCGGCAAGGTCGGCGAGGCCCACGACCTCCAGCAGTCGCTGGAGAACCGCAACCAGGGACTGTTCGCGGGCTGAACCGCGCCCAGACGTCGGTCGGCCGGTGCGGGACCCCCCGCTCGCACCGGCCGACCGGCTTTCCCTCCTTACGTGCGACGAGAGAGCCGGGACCCGATGCACGACCAGTCGTACTACGTCCACCTGGAATCGCTGAAGGACTTCGTGCGGGAGCTGGAGACCCAGATCCACGCGATGGCCAAACCGAACGACTTCCTGCTCACCCTCGGCGAGGAGCCGCTGTTGTTCGGCGAGTTCGGCGAGGCCGGGTCGCTGGCCGACGCCCACCGCGCCGCGGTCTCGGAGATGCAGGGCCTGCTCGACCAGGTCCGCAGCGCGATCGGGTTCGCGCAGGACGTCACCACCACGGTCGCCGACGGCTACCAGAACGCCGACGAAACGGTCGCCGGAGACCTCCACACCTCGGGCGCCGGCACCGGCCTGCTCGACCCCGTGCTCGGCCTGCTCGGCCTGGGCGACTCGGACGGGAGCCGCAAGGGATGACGAACACCGCGCACACGAACTTCGCCGCGTACAGCCACCAGCAGCTGTACGCGATGCTTCAGGCGGGCGACCCGAACAGCGCGCGCCACGCCGCCGACAAGTGGAAGTCCGCCGCGCTGCACCTGCACGAGCAGGCCCACAACCTCAACTCGGAGCTCACCGAGTTCAAGGACCAGTGGACCGGCGGCGCCGCCGACCAGTACCAGCACATGATCGTCGACCTCGCGAACGGCATCGCCAAGGTGGCGCAGACCGCCGAGGCGATGAACGTGATGCTCGACGACGCCGCCGATGCGCTCGTGAAGGCCAAGAAGGAGATGCCGCCGCCGGTCTCGGTGCCGGACGTCTCCCCCGCCGACGTCGCGCTCGCGGTGAACCCGCCGCTGCTGCCGCCGGACTCCTCGCCCGCCGTCGTCCAGGCCGCCGCGCAGCAGCGCCAGCAGGCCATCGCGAACGTCGAGGCCCAGCAGTCCGCGGCGAACTCGGCCGGGTCCGCGCACGGCCAGGCGATCGTCGTGATGACCCGGCTGGCCGGCGAGTACAGCACCGCCGAGGAGTCGATCCCGGCGTCGCCGAACGCCGTGCAGACGCCGACCGCTCCGCCGGCCGGCGGCGGCGCCGGGAGCGCGGGTTCGCCCGGGCTCGTCGGCAACGGCGTCACCGATCCCGGCGTCGTCGTCACGCCGACCGACGGGCACCCCTTGCCCTCGACCGGCACCCCGCCGCAGCCCGGCACCGTGCCGACGTCGAACCCGCTGTTCGGCGACATGTTCACCGCCGGGCTCGCCGCGGCTTCGGCCGCCGCGTTCGGCCGGTTCGGCTCGATCATGCCGAAGGTGCCGTCGTGGGCCACCGGCAAGGACCCCAAGGACGGCAAGGAAGACGCGTCCGGCACGAAGCTCGGCGGCGGCGGGGCCGGCGTCGAGGGCGGGGCCGGGGGCGGCATCCCGATCGGCGGGGGTGACGCGCCTTCCCTGGGCGGCGCCGGTGGCATCCCCGGCGGCGCGGGGATCGGCGGCGGCGCCGACGGCCCGGCGGCGCACTCCGGCCTGGCCGGCGACGGCGGC